>JAEUQL010000901.1:246-608 GCA_016789295.1 Blastocatellia bacterium
AGCTTAGTTGGTTGGCTTTTTTGGCTGGCCTGTTGACAAAATTGTAGGAACTGTCTTACCAGCTACGTCAAATCTATCAGCAATCCGCTTTTGTGCCTCTTGAATATCTTTTTTTGAAGCTTCAACAATTTTGAGAGCTTCCACTTGGTCTGGCACAGCTTTGTCAAGAGAGATATAACGGTTGAGATAGTCTTTGACTTTGCCTTGGCTATCAATATAGAGCCTCAACTCACCTATACTCTTTGTCTGATGCCAAGCATAACAGATAACTGTGTTACCTTCGCGCATGGCAGGTACGGGTAAGTGCATCTCATTTGCTCCTATGATTACATCTATACCAGGATTTTCACGAGCCATCTGCT
>JAEUQL010000902.1 GCA_016789295.1 Blastocatellia bacterium
CTCTTCATGTGTGTATAAAGAGTAAATTTTACAGGTTTCAATTCCACATTGGTTCGATTAAGACAGGCTCTCGGTATCGAAACACGACACGGAAGGGCTGGTTTCAATTCCACATTGGTTCGATTAAGACTTTTGCGATATGTTCGTTCTCTAATTTGCCTAGCATGTTTCAATTCCACATTGGTTCGATTAAGACACCAAAATCGTACCCAGATCGAGTGTTAGCAGCTATGTTTCAATTACACATTGGTTCGATTAAGACACCTACTCCCTTCTGCAAATCCATTGTCAACAATAAGGTTTCAATTCCACATTGGTTCGATTAAGACACAAAAATTCATTTAGAACCAATCCTGATGAGGCGATGTTTCAATTCCACATTGGTTCGATTAAGACCTAGCCGGTTATGCACCTAATTCTATTCAAGTGATCCCGTTTCAATTCCACATTGGTTCGATTAAGACGAAAAAGAACTCGAACGGCTAGGCGAGGTAATTAGCGCGTTTCAATTCCACATTGGTTCGATTAAGACAAGGAGCACCAATTGACTCTGTTACCGTTAGGTTTTGTTTCAATTCCACATTGGTTCGATTAAGACACCCAGACG
>JAEUQL010000903.1 GCA_016789295.1 Blastocatellia bacterium
GTCGCCTGACCATGGACGACCGTAGTCGCTACCGATGTTTCAATCCGCGAGCCGCATAGTAAGCGGCTCGAACTGTTAGGCGTTTTACTCCAAAGCCGAGTTAGCCGAGTTTCAATCCGCGAGCCGCATAGTAAGCGGCTCGAACGATATTTGCTCTATTGTTGCCCTTGAGAGCTTATCGTTTCAATCCGCGAGCCGCATAGTAAGCGGCTCGAACGTTTTGTTAAACGCTACAGTCCAAGAACTGTTAGAAGTTTCAATCCGCGAGCCGCATAGTAAGCGGCTCGAACCCCGATTGAGGTACTAGAGTTGTCCGGGATGAGCGTTTCAATCCGCGAGCCGCATAGTAAGCGGCTCGAACCACCTAGCTCAGATAAAGCAGCAGCTAGATGAAGCTGTTTCAATCCGCGAGCCGCATAGTAAGCGGCTCGAACTTTATGTAATTTAGCGACCTCTAAAAGATCTACTGTTTGTTTCAATCCGCGAGCCGCATAGTAAGCGGCTCGAACGTTTCTGGACGGTCGCCTGACCATGGACGACCGTAGTCGCTACCGATGTTTCAATCCGCGAGCCGCATAGTAAGCGGCTCGAACGGTT
>JAEUQL010000904.1 GCA_016789295.1 Blastocatellia bacterium
AGTCACATAACGAATCAGCAATTTTCTTTTGTGCCTGTTGTGTTTTTTGTGGTTGAAATTTTAGGGGGTAGTTTGGAGAGCAAGCTCAGAGTCGGAGTCATTTTTGGCGGACGGTCAGGCGAACACGAAGTCTCGTTGCGTTCGGCTGAATCCATCATCAACGCGCTTGACCGTGACAAATACGAAGTCGTTCCCATCGCCATCACCAAAGCTGGCAAGTGGCTGGCTTCCAGCGAAGCGACAAACTTGCTGCCCGGCGCGGTGATGGCGAACGCCGATCAGCACGTGGCGATTTTCGGCGATCCGACGGAAAAAGGTTTGGCGCGATTCAGCGGAGAAAAAGATTCCGGCCTACGCGACAAACTGGATGTGATTTTTCCTGTGCTGCACGGAACTTACGGCGAAGACGGCACGATTCAAGGTTTGCTGGAAATGGCCGACGTGCCTTATGTCGGATGCGGTGTGCTGGGTTCAGCCGCCGGAATGGACAAAGTCGTGATGAAGCGTTTGTTCCGCGAAGCTGGTTTGCCCATCGTCGAATTCACTCACTTTCTGCGGTCGCAATGGGAAAGTAATCCGGCTGCTGTTGAAGCCCG
>JAEUQL010000905.1 GCA_016789295.1 Blastocatellia bacterium
TGCAGGGAAGGTGAGTGTACCAGTTGTTGAAGTATAGTCACTTCCTGCTGTTGCTGTGCCATCTGCTGTTGCAAAGTCTACGGTGACTGGCTGTGTACTAGTTCCAGAGATGCTTACAGTAAATACAGCATTGACAGTTCCAGAATTGCCTTCTGTTACTGTTGCATTGTTTATGGAGAGTGTTACTGCATCATCGTTAGTGATAGTGCCAGTACCCTGACCAGTTGCTATTGTTGCATTGGTTGGATTGCTCAAAGTTACAGTGAATGTCTCATCTGGCTCAACAAGCAGATCTCCAATGACAGGAACGCTGATAGTCTGTGAAGCAGTGCTGTTTGCAGGGAAGGTGAGTGTACCAGTTGTTGCAGTGTAGTCACTTCCTGCTGTCGCTGTGCCATTGGCTGTTGCAAACATTACAGTTACAGGTTGGAAGCTGGGATTAGATATGCTTACAGTAAATACAGCATTGACAGTTCCAGAATTACCTTCTGTTACAGTTGCATTGTTGATTGAAAGTGATGGTATTGGATCATCATTTGTGATAGTGCCAGTACCAGTGCCTTGAGCTATTATTGCATTGGTTGGGTTGCTCAAA
>JAEUQL010000906.1 GCA_016789295.1 Blastocatellia bacterium
ATGTGGAATTGAAACGAAAGCTTTCTAGTTCTGTTAAACTTTCCGGGTCAGTCTTAATCGAACCAATGTGGAATTGAAACGTCATATCACGGAAAACTTCTACCGAGCCTTCATGGGTCTTAATCGAACCAATGTGGAATTGAAACTTTGCTAAGCCAATAACACGCTCTACGCTGTTAGAGCGGTCTTAATCGAACCAATGTGGAATTGAAACGATTTCAAGGGTCTCAGGATGCTCAAGTCCTAGTAGTCTTAATCGAACCAATGTGGAATTGAAACTACATTTATTGATCTAATCATAAAGATCTTTTCTTTCGTCTTAATCGAACCAATGTGGAATTGAAACACTGTTGGGGATACTAACTGAAGCATATCTTTATCTGTCTTAATCGAACCAATGTGGAATTGAAACTATGGTCAGCTCTAACCCCTAGCTGGAAGCTAAGAGAGTCTTAATCGAACCAATGTGGAATTGAAACTTTCTAGTTACGAAATGAGCGACTAGATGATCCCTCGTCTTAATCGAACCAATGTGGAATTGAAACCCGCTCGGACGGCGCGGCTTACCTGGCAGTCGTCATACGTCT
>JAEUQL010000907.1 GCA_016789295.1 Blastocatellia bacterium
TCTTGGATAGTAGCGTTTCAATTCCACATTGGTTCGATTAAGACTACCTTTGACGCGAAAATCATCAGACGTGAGTGTGACGTTTCAATTCCACATTGGTTCGATTAAGACTCCGATCCACCGATCCGGCAGATCGTAATTCTTCAGTTTCAATTCCACATTGGTTCGATTAAGACTTGCAATGCCAAGGTTGCCTCTTCCGATAGTTCCACGTTTCAATTCCACATTGGTTCGATTAAGACGCCACGTGGAGCTGGCAGACGCTCCACGATAAAGCGTTTCAATTCCACATTGGTTCGATTAAGACAGCATTGACGATGTCAGTGCGGAGATCGTCAATGCTGTTTCAATTCCACATTGGTTCGATTAAGACAATCCGTAATATGTTAGCTGCTCCTACTGATTGGCTTTGTTTCAATTCCACATTGGTTCGATTAAGACTATATCGATTTATTATAATTTTAGTTAAACATATACGTTTCAATTCCACATTGGTTCGATTAAGACTCAATCACTGAATCTAAATCCTAATATGATTGAGCAAGTTTCAATTCCACATTGGTTCGATTAAGACCTTTTTAAGGGA
>JAEUQL010000908.1 GCA_016789295.1 Blastocatellia bacterium
CTATTTGTTAGATGTTCTCTATAAAAAAGCACCCAAATGGATGCGGCACATGTACAAAATCAATTTCTGGTTCGCGCACACTAACTCTTAGCTCCCAGCCTTGTCATGAAACAGAGAGTGTCATAAACTTTGTGTTTTCATAAAGACTGAATACTCAGCACATTATACCTCAGCAGCATAAACCCTTGTATTTCAGTAGGTTAGTAGAAACGACGCTTTCGGCTTAGAACACCTCAAGCGTCGAGTTAGACAAAATTCTTGACACTCCCATAAACTTCACTATTTCTATATTTTCTTTACTTTCTTCTCCTGCTTTATAATAAAAGCTTGTTTTTGATAGCTGTATTAACTCACATTGCCTTTTGATACTTATATGCTCGTTTAATGCTTCTATAAGTTCTTTTTTTTCTCAACTCATAGGTTCAGTTTTTTTCACTCACTCTATTTCAACTCACAGCTTGTCTATTTGCTCATACAGTTTATTTCTTAATTCTTCTTTGCTTTGAAGTCTACTCTACCTTTTATCACTAGAAATCTTTGGTACTTGTTTTTTCCATTTTATTGTTTGTGCTGGATCTACTT
>JAEUQL010000909.1 GCA_016789295.1 Blastocatellia bacterium
ATTTAAGCCCAAAGCTGCCGTACCACCATCTTTCAAGTTAGATTCAGCGGCGGCTTTACACATCGGGCATTGTGCTACGGCTATGACAGTAGAAGACAACATAGCCAAAATTATTGCGAAAATATTTTTTTTCATGTTCGTTTTTTTACAAGCTTGGTGTGAATTTTGCGAAAATTAAGGTTTTTCGGGACAAAACTACGGCATTTATGGCAAAAAACAAGGCTTAGTGTTGATAATAGGGCGAAATCATCAAATAAACAATAACACCCGTCACCGAAACATAGAGCCAAAGTGGAAAAGTCCAGCGCGCTATTTTGCGGTGTTGTTCAAATTTGTTGGCAAAAGCATAGAGAAAGGTGAACAAAATAATAGGCAAAATAATGGCAGCTAAAACAATGTGGGTTAGCAATAAGAAATAGTATATGTAGCGTATTGCTCCCTCACCACCAAATTTGGTCGATTCTGTAAAAGTATGGTACGTTACATACGAAACTAAAAAGGTGGCAGATAATACCAAAGCAGTCAAATTACAGATTTTGTGGGCTTGTACGTTTTTGTTTTTGATAAAATAGAAACTTAAC
>JAEUQL010000090.1 GCA_016789295.1 Blastocatellia bacterium
CAATTTTGGCCCTCGTGTAGGTTTTGCTTACGCTCTTGGAAAAGACCGTAAGATGGTAGTTCGCGGCGGATATGCAATACTTTATGCTCAAGAGAGCACAGGTATTCCAAACCTTACACAGAACCCTCCAGGTTCTCAACCAACACAGTTCTTCCCAAATGTTCTACCCAATGGGCAGAGGATCAACCTCAGAACTGGATTTCCAGCACTCAGTGGCACAGTAGATCCAAAGAACTTGCCTGGTGACAGATCGTTTGTGTTTGTAGATCCAAATCGTCGTACACCTTACATCCAACAGTATCAACTCTCCTTCCAGTACGAGTTCATCAAGAACTATGTACTGAGCGTTGCATATGTTGGAAATCAAGGCCGCAAGCTTCTTGCTTCCCGTCAGCTTGGTTCAAATGGAAATGGAGCCAACCTCTTCCCTGCAGTCAATGGTTTACCACAATTGACCAACATTCAAGCACTTGAGAACCGTGCCGCTTCAAGCTACAACGCACTCCAGCTCAGTTTGAACAAGCGATTCTCCGGTGGTTTGAGCTTCCTCTTCTCTTATGCATACTCCAAAGCTCTGGATGATTCCTCTGGTCCAGACACCAGATTCCAGAACAATGGTGGTGGTAACCTCAATGGTCCACAAGATCCAAACAACTTGAGAGGTGAACGCTCATTCTCAGTCTTCGATGTTCGTAACGCTTTCTCTGGCAGCGTCGTCTATGATCTGCCATTTGGTAAAGGCAAGAAGTTCCTCAACAATAACTCAATCGCAGAAAAAGTCTTGGGTGGTTTCCAAGTTAACTTGATCTCGACTATCCGTTCTGGTCTACCTTTCGGTTTGACTACAAACCGAGATGGTGTCAGACCTGAACTAGTAGGCGATCCAGAAGGTCAGAATGGTTTTGGCTTCAATCCAAACGCATTTGCTGCACCAAATGCAGTAGTACGCAATGGACGCACAATCTTCATCGGTAGTGCAGCCAGAAACCTTCTACACGGTCCTGAGTTTGTCAATTTTGACATTTCAGTATTCAAGAACATCCCGATTACAGCAATCAGTGAGAACTTCAGAGTCCAGCTCAGATTCGAGTTCTTCAATGCTTTCAATCGTACCAACCTTGGTAATCCAAACTCCAACCTGAACTTTGACGCAAACGGTGTTGTTATAGACGACGGTAACGTTGGTCGTTCAACATTTGCTCTTCCAAAGAGACAGATACAGGTTGCAGCCAAGATATACTTCTAATCCAGACTTTTCTGCATTAGAGCTTTAAGAGCGTGACTTTCGTCACGCTCTTATCTTTTCTTGACACTATTTTCTTTATTTTCAGCACGGAGATTTCACGAAACCAAATCAAAATTAGAGACGTTTACCCTGTTGAAACAATCAAAAAAAGATGCTAGCAAGAGAGGAAGAGCAACATGTTCTGCCCAAGTTGTGGAAAAAACTTTATAGAAGAACGAAACTTCTGCAGTAACTGTGGAACAAACCTTCATACAGTTAGACAGGCTGTTCATTCTACTAACTTACCACCTCCGTCACCTGTTCAGGTTCCCACAGAAATGATCAACAGTCTTTTACCAGAAAGCAACCACAGAAAATTTAGACGGCTCGCATTCATGGTCTCCGCCATCGGATTCCTACTTACAGTAATAACAAGCATTGTCGGTTCTGCAATAACTGACATTATTCCCTTCTTTGAACCAATTTTTGCTGCTGCAACCTCTCTTTGTGGAGTAGCTTTTGTCTTTGGTGGCCCAATGGTTTGGCTTTACGGACGCTTGATCTATAAGAAAGAGGAGCTTCCTCGTGTAGTCTATCTGCAAGTTCCAAACAACTTGGAAACATTGGGAACAAACGTTAATCAACAGCCTCGTCCACTCTTCTCTTCCCCAACAGGGCCTTTTGGAGAAAATTTTGCGAATTCTCCTGTTGGAAATGAGAGCACAACTTTAAAAATGCCTAACTCTTACAATCGCAACCAATTTTAAAGAGGGCACTGTGGATATTAGAGATGAAGACGATGTTTATGATGGTGATGAGCCTGTAGTTGTGCCTATTGAAGATTCTATAGACCTACACACATTTCTACCAAGAGATGTAAAAGCAGTTGTTGAAGAGTATCTAGAAGAGGCTCATAAACGCGGTTTTACCAGTGTTAGAATTATTCATGGCAAAGGAAAGGGTGTACAGAAAGAGATTGTTCGTTCGATACTCTCAAAAAACGACTATGTAAAATCTTTCGCCGATGCAGATGCAATACTAGGAGGACTTGGAGCAACCATTGCAGTCCTAAGATACAACTAATAGTTTCTAGCAGCGCGGGAGATTTTAATTTATAAAAAAATTTCATACTTCCGTTTCATATGTGTCTCCCAAACTAGAAGAAAGGCGACCCTTCGAAAGGTCGCCTTTACTATTTCTCAGGAAATTTTTCACTTACAACTACTTTGTACCAGCACCCTTCCAGAGCAATACCTTCAATTACCCCTCTGATCTCCACAGCCGATGGTAAAACCAGTAGATCGTGTGCTTGATCTAGTGCTCTTAGAACTATTCCATTACCACTTATAAATACCCTTCTGATTAAAACTCCTTCGTCGTGCTTGATAATAGCTATCTGGCCATTTTTCGGCTCTCTAATTCGACGAACCGCAAGCATGTCCCCTGCTGCTGCAATCGTAAACTTGGCTCCTTTGGCCAGTTCCAGCACTACCCAACCATCTGGCTTTGGACTTAGCCCAGTTATGTCGGCAGGTACTTTGACACGCTTGTCTTCTGCTTCAAATGAAGCATACTTGCCCAGTCTGGTCTTAAAAACAGAAAATTCTAAACCTAGATCGGAAAGACACTCTTTTATACTGACCCCTTCTACAAGGCGTATTTCTGAAGACATATTAGACAATATCCTGAAGATCGAGAATCCCTATCACTATTTTGCCGTGATCAACAATAGGCAAAGCATTAATATGACAGTCAGACATCAGCTTCTTTGCTTCTCTTACTAACAAACCTTTTTTAATATACCTGCACGAACGAGTCATCACTTCACCAACTGCTCGGCTACCTATTTCACTGTCTTCTTCCCAGCGTCTACGAAAATCTCCATCAGTAAAGACTCCAAGCAACCGCTTCTCTGAATCGACTATGCAAGCAAGTCCAGACCTTGCACGGGTGATTGCATTGACTACAACTCTAACCTCAGTATTGGAATCTGCCAGAGGACAACGCTCACCTGTCCTCATCAACTCTTCTACCCGACTCATCTGCCTACCCAAAGAACCACCTGGGTGTAACCGTGCATACTCTTCTGTTGTAAAACCTCTAACCTCAAGTGTCACCAGTGCAAGTGCATCACCTATTGCAAGCAGAGTTGTAGTAGAACTAGAAGGAGCAAGCTGTAATGGACAAGCCTCTTCAACTTCTCCAATCTCAAGAACAAGGTCTGCATTTACTCCTATCGATGACTGTTCTTTAGCAGTTATAGCAATCTGGTAGACTCCTCGGCTACGCAAGTAAGGTTGGAGTTTGATCACCTCTTCACTTTCGCCAGAGTTAGAAAATAGTAGTGCAACATCTCCCAAGCCAACCATCCCTAGATCACCGTGCATAGCTTCTGCAGGGTGTAAAAAGAGTGCTGCGATGCCAGTCGATGCAAAAGTTGCTGCTACTTTCTGTGCTATCAACCCAGCTTTACCCATTCCTGAGCAGACCACTTTTCCAACACACTCAACCAGCACTGAAATAGCCTTTGCAAAAGAGTGGTTCATTCTCTGCTCGGCATCTTGCAGTGCAACCATCTCCATGTGTACTACCCTGCGGCCAAGCTCTACTATCTTTTCGTCACTAAATCTCTCTTCCATAATAGATGGCTGCAAAATACCATCAACAGACTAAAAATAGCTATTAAAACTTGCTATAACAACTATGACTTTTCCTAACTTTTGTGCAATCATCTACTCTCTTAAACATTACAAGAGAGTACAAAGAAAACTACTTTTTGGCTTATGAGAAAAGAGAAGGTACTTGTTACAGGTGGTGCTGGATTTATTGGTAGCCATCTCGTCGAAAGATTACTCAAAGAAGGCTTTTTTGTCAGAGTTTTAGACAATTTCAGTACAGGAGATCAGAACAATCTTACAAAGACTGAACATTTGGAACTGATCGAAGGAGATCTACGTAGCGAGAACGATCTTGATAGAGCAGTTGATGGAGTGAGTTTTATCCTCCACCAAGCTGCCCTTGGCTCTGTACCACGATCAATAGACGATCCTCTCACTACACACGAATGCAATGCAACTGGAACGCTAAAGCTTTTGTTGGCCGCTAAACAGGCCAAGGTCAAACGTTTGGTATACGCTTCAAGCTCTTCTGTCTATGGTGATACACCCGTACTGCCAAAAATAGAAACAATGAATACCAATCCACGTTCGCCTTATGCGCTATCAAAACTTGCAGGTGAAATTTATTGCAAATTATTCAACTCACTTTATGGACTAGAAACCGTCTGCCTCAGATATTTCAATGTCTTTGGTCCACGCCAATCAGCAGAATCACAATATGCAGCAGTAATACCTTGTTTTTTGAAAGCACTCCTTGAGAGTAGACCTGTAACTATTTATGGTGATGGAGAGCAGACACGCGACTTTACTTATGTTGAAAATGTTGTTGAAGCCAATCTACTTGCAATGACAGCACCACACATTCCTGGTGAGATATTTAATATTGCTTGTGGAGAAAGATATTCTGTTAAGAGACTTGCGCAAGAACTTAGCCGAGCTGTTAACTTACCTCTTTCTGTAGAGTATAGACAAGCAAGGCCAGGAGATGTTAGAGATTCTTTTGCAGATATTAAAAAAGCTGAACAGGCGTTTGGCTACCAACCCAAGATCACCTTTCAAAAAGCAATAGAAGAAACGGCTAAATGGTCTCTCACAAAAGCTAAAATAGAGAGTCAAAACTGAGGAGATCTAAAAGTGGAGCGTTTTCCTGTACTTGTTTGGGAAGATTTTCAAGGCAATTTTACAGCTAGCCTTCTTGACACAGAAAATAGCATTGCAGCTTATGCAGCAACGGCTGATGAAGCCCTCCTGCAGCTCAAAGATTACATATCTTGGCTCTATGACAAGAACCCATGGCAGATTCTACCCGATCTTTCCAACCCTAAAATGCTCACTTTCAGAGTAGACATACGGCCAGAGTACAGAGTTAGTAACAATGATGGTGAAGATCGTATCTACCCTTGTGAGCAGACTTTTCCTTTTCACGTAGTAGCAGTTTATGGTCAACAAGAGTCAGGTAACTTTCTTGCTATTCTCCCAACTCTTAACATACATTTTTACTACTATGAAGAGAGTGCTATAAAAGGGCTTGTCACACACTACACTGAGGAGAATTTGAAAGGTTTGACACCTCGTGAAGTTGCAAGGCTTCTGCCTCCCAAGAAAGTTTTTCTAGAAGAGCTGACGGTAAATATCTCCTCAAAAAACCGAGACCACAAATCAACATCACAGATAGAGATCGTTGCAGAAGTAGCCGAACCTATAGGCGAAAAGTCTCTACTCAAGCGTTATGGTAAAGCTTGGGAGAGAGAGCCTGAAGTTGCAGACCTTGTTGAAAGGATCAAGAAAGAGAAGCCAAACATAATTATCCTGGGAGAGCCTGGATCGGGTAAATCTACTCTACTGGCAGATGCTGTTAGGCAAATAGAAAAGAGACGAGACGAGAACGACGACGATGAGAATAGGTTTGAGCACAAGTTCTGGCTCAGTAGTAGCGCAAGGTTGATTTCGGGAATGAAGTACCTTGGTCAATGGGAAGAAAGATGCGAGCAGGTGATTGCTGAACTTGCAAATATTGATGGCTATCTTTGTATCGAAAACTTACTCGATCTAATAAAAGTTGGAGGAAGCAGCTCCCAAGACAGCTTAGCTATGTTTTTCATACCATACTTGAAAAGAAGGGAGCTTCGCTTGATAGCAGAAGCTACACCATCCGAATTAGATGCTTGCCGACGGCTACTTCCAGGATTTGCAGATCTGTTTCAGATAATCAAACTTCAAGAGTTTACTCGTGACAAAGCTGTCACAGTTCTGGATCGCACGGCCAACTCTTTAAAGCATAGTTTTTCGGTTGAAGTAGACCCAAAGCTCCCTGATATGGTCTACAGACTCTTCAAACGTTTTGCCCCTTATCAGTCGTTTCCTGGCAAGTCTGTAGAGTTTGTCCGAGGACTTTTTGACAAACTTACTGTTAGCAAAAATAGTCTTCTTGGCAATAAAGATGTAATTAACCAGTTTATTCAACAGACAGGTCTATCAGAACTCTTTCTAGTTGATGAACTCCCTTTACATCCTGACAATGTACTCAACTATTTTAGAAGTCAGGTAATTGGTCAAGAAGAAGCTTGTCAAATAGCTACCAACCTTGTTACTACCTTCAAGGCAGGGCTAAATGATCCTAACCGTCCAATAGGTGTTTTTCTCTTCTGTGGTCCAACAGGTGTTGGAAAAACAGAACTTGCAAAGGCTATTTCACGCTTCTTTTTTGGCCATAATCAGAAAAGTAAAGATGAAAGGTTTATTCGACTTGATATGAGCGAATATTCTGGCTTTTTTGCAGCAGAAAGATTTTTGGGGGATAAAGAACCTAGCGAATGGATCAAAAAAGTTCGCCATCAACCTTTTGTAGTAATACTCTTAGATGAGATAGAAAAAGCATCCCCAGAAGTATTTGATGCTATGCTCAGTCTCTTTGATGAAGGTCGAATCACAGATAAATACGGGCGTGTCACCTATTTTCGAAGTGCCGTCATCATAATGACTTCTAACATTGGTGCTGACAAGCTCGACCTTATAGGGTTTGGTAAAACCCCACCACCTTCTTACACATCTGAAGCCATGTCATTTTTTCGGCCAGAGTTCTATAACCGCATAGATACAGTAGTACGCTTCAACCCTCTAAATCAACAAATGATCTTGGAGATTACAGAGAAAGAACTTGCACAAGTTGCTAAAAGAGAGGCTTTTAGTAAAACTGGTGTTAAGCTATTTTGGACTAAAGACCTCGTCTTGCAGGTTGCCAAAGAGGGATTTGATCCAAGATATGGCGCACGACCACTACAAAGAACTATAGAATCCCTCGTCGTTGCCCCACTCGCACATCAATTGTTAATAGAACCTTTGACAGGCAAAAAGAGCGTTGAAATCTCTCTCGACAATAATAAAAAACTTTTGTCTCACTTTACATAACAGAAACCTCTAAAAACTGCCCTCTTTTGTAAACCACCTGGCTAGAATATCGTGCTGCTTGCTTGACAGCTTGCTCTGTAAATACTTACTATAAACCTTCGTTTCAAACGACTGTTTTAATCATCTGTTTTATAGAAAGGTTAAGGTTGTGGTCTTCACAAAAGGCGAAGAGATGTTGAAGGCAAGTCCCGAACAGAGGCCAGACGCAAGAGCACGTCTGCTAGCGGCAGCCGAAAGGATGTTTGCAGAACAAGGATTGGCATCGACCAGTGTTCGTGACCTAGCACGAGAAGCAGATGTCAACATTGCAGCCGTAAACTACTATTTTGGAAATAAAGAGAATCTCTACATCGAGACTCTGCGACACTCCTTCTCTTCTGCACGTGAAGTACTCCCAAAATTTGAATCTATTTTGGAGCAAGCAAAAGAGAAAGCAACTTCTGAAGCTGCCCTTGATGGTATAAGACTTTATATAGAAGAGTTCCTAAGTAACCTCTTTGCTGCTACCCAACAGAGTAAACACGTTGTATTGATGGCGCGAGAGTTGAGCAGTCCAACACCTGCGCTAGATGTTATTGTGGAAGAGTTTATTCTGCCCAAACAACGTGTCCTTCTACTGCTGATACAGCAAGCAAGACCCGATATCAAAGATCCTAGAGATCTGCAGTTTTATGCAAGCAGCATCATAGCTCAGTGCCTCCACCATTGTATGACATTGCCTGTAGTTCTCAGGCTACACAAACGAAAAAAAGTAACCCCTGATTTTGTGCACCAGATATCAACACACATTGCAAATTTTTCAATTGCTGCTCTCAGAGGAGGCACACAATAATCTACTGTTTTGAAAGGATTATCGAATGCTTCGCATAGCTTTCCAGATGCTAGTTGGTGACAGAGCTAAGTATCTCACACTCATAAGTGGCCTATCTTTTGTTACCTTGCTTTTTGTGCAGCAAGGATCTGTCTTCTGTGGGCTAATGCTTCGTACAGCAAAGCCTGTAGAAGCAATAGGTGCACCAATATGGGTGTGTGACCCTACTCTTCAAGCAATAGATGATTTTAAGCCACTACTTGACACGGATCTGACAAGGATTCGTAGTGTAGATGGTGTTAGATGGGCAGTCCCACTCTTTATGCGTCAAGTACAGGTGAGGCTCAACGATGGGAAGTTTCAAACCGTGCGCCTCATAGGACTCGACAACGCAAGCCTTGTAGGACGACCCAGTCAAATGCTTTCTGGAAACACCGAGTCACTTCTACTACCTGACTCTGTAGTTATAGGAAAAGCAGAAATGGAACGCCTTAACAACCCAAAGGTTGATGATACATTTGAGATAAACGATAAATTAGCTCGTGTAGTAGGTATTGCAGATGTTCCTCGCGACTTCCTATCCAATCCTTATGTCTATACCACTTATGATCGAGCACTACAGTACTCTCCTCGTCAACGCAAACAGATGAGTTATGTTTTAGTTGCGCCACAACCTGGACTTTCCTCGCAACAAGTAGTTGAAAACATCAAGAAAACTACTGGCCTGTCTGCCTATACTGCCGATGATCTACGCTGGTTGACCATCTGGTACTTTATGAGAAATACGGGTATTCCGATAAATATTGGAATATCTCTGCTGCTAGTTTTTGTAGTTGGTATGGCAATAGCTGGACAGACTTTTTATGCATTTGCTCTGCAGAATGAGAGATATTTTGGTGCTCTTAAAGCTATGGGAACAGGCAATTTTACTCTTGTCAGAATGATTATGTTTCAGAGTCTCTTTGTTGGAGTTGTCGGCTATGGAATAGGTGCAGGAGCGGCCTGTTTTATTGGCTGGATGGGAAGCGGTGGAAGAGAAAAACTGGCTTTTTTCACACCTGAACAACTTCTATTCATCAGCTTTGGTGTCACTATTGTTATATGTCTACTATCCAGTCTTGTTAGTATACAACGAGTCATTAGGCTTGAACCTGCAGTAGTCTTCAGAGGTTAGAAAGGATAAGACGAAATGGAACACGAGATTGCTGCAAAACTCGTAGATGTAGATAAAAATTTTGGCCTTGGTAATACTTTTGTCAAAGTTCTCAAAAAAGTTAATCTTGAGATTCACTCTGGTGAACTAACATTACTCGTAGGCCCATCTGGCTGTGGCAAGACTACCCTACTCAGCGTCCTTGCAGGTATTTTAGACACTACAGATGGTGAAGTTAACGTCTTTGGCACCAGAGTTGACAAGCTTAGTCAGGCGAAAAAGACTAGCTTCAGGCGTAAAAATATTGGCTTTATATTTCAACAATTCAACCTTCTTCCAACACTGACGGCTGCCGACAATGTAGCCATTCCCCTTCTCATAAGCAAAGTACCTTACAGAGAAGCTCTAAAGAAAGCTAAATATTATCTTGAAGTCGTTGGTTTAGGTGACAGAGTTACTTTCTATCCAACACAACTTTCTGGTGGGCAGCAACAGCGCGTTGCCATTGCAAGAGCTTTGGTTGCAGAACCGAAGTTGATTGTTTGTGACGAACCTACAGCCAGTCTTGATGGAGAAACTGGCAAAATCGTTATGGAAATGTTTCGCCAAACTGCGCTGAAAAGAGATAGAGCCATAGTGGTAGTTACCCATGACAACAGAATTTTTGAGTATGGTGATCGTATAGCAGAGATGTTAGACGGACGCATTGTCTCAATACACGAAAACAAAAATCATAAATAGAGGTGTGAGCGTGAAAAAGTATCTTTCTATACTGTTAGCAATTATTGGTATCGCTTTTGCTATTTACTGGGTCAAGATCTCAGCTCGTAAACCTTCACCTGCACCACCACTCAACGAACCTGCACGAAACACCTTTGAAAAGACTATTGCAGGTGCAGGTCTTATTGAAGCAGCCGGTCGCAATATTAGCATTGCTCCGCCAATTCCTGGTCAAGTAGCCGACATATATATCAAAGAAAATGACTTGGTGAAAAAAGGTGACAGGCTCTACAGAATAGATGACTCTGAGCAGAGAGCAAGAATAGCAACCGCAGAAGCAGAGATTGCTCGCGCAGAAGCAGCTATTGCAACTGCACAGACCGACATAGCCAATCAGACAGCAGCAGAGATGAGTGCTGTAGCAAATGTTGAGCAGTTGAAAGCACTACTGGCCGACGCTGAGCAGATAGTTGAAAGTAATGAAAAGGTGTATAAAGATGGTGTCCTTCCATACATCACCTACAGTTCCAGTGTGAAAGCACGAGATGCGGCTAGAGCCAGAGTACAGCAAGCCGAAGCACAGGTTATACAGACAAGATCTCAGATGGAGAGTGTAAAAGCCAGACTTCGAGAAGCCGAAACCAACCTTGTACTACTTAAAGCTAGGAGACAGGAGCTTCTTGTTACACTTGACCGTCTGGTAGTTCATGCTCCGCAAGATGGACGTGTCCTCCAGCTCAACATACGCACAGGTGAGTTTGTACAGTCTAGCCCTACACTCACCCCCTTACTCT
>JAEUQL010000910.1 GCA_016789295.1 Blastocatellia bacterium
ATTCCACATTGGTTCGATTAAGACCAGAAAAGAAAGGACTTGATGATACCGAGCTTGAATGTTTCAATTCCACATTGGTTCGATTAAGACTGATGCATCTACCATAAAAGGCAGATGTGATACTGTGTTTCAATTCCACATTGGTTCGATTAAGACCGTCTAGCATCTTGTTGTACACAATTTCGCCTACTGCGTTTCAATTCCACATTGGTTCGATTAAGACAAGAGCAGCAAGACGAAGAGCAGCAAGACAACGAAGATGTTTCAATTCCACATTGGTTCGATTAAGACGGAGTTGTTATGATATCAATCCGTCATTCCGTCCCAGTTTCAATTCCACATTGGTTCGATTAAGACTAAAAACCCTTAGCTTGCGTAGTTATCTGGATGGTGTCGTTTCAATTCCACATTGGTTCGATTAAGACTGTTGACGCAGGCAACCTGAAACAGTCAATGAGATCTGTTTCAATTCCACATTGGTTCGATTAAGACGCTCTGCTACCAAGACTCGTCGGCGTATTTTATTTAGGTTTCAATTCCACATTGGTTCGATTAAGACTTGTTCACCAGTACCTGCGAGA
>JAEUQL010000911.1 GCA_016789295.1 Blastocatellia bacterium
CAGGGGTTCCCCTCTTGCACGCGCCACTCTCCTCACCCAGAAGTCGAAAGAGCAGAATTCTCCGGGTAGCCTGCATTATCGTCGTGGAAAACTGACAGGTTGCTTACAGGAAGACAGATAAGCGGAAGGCGCTTTTCCAGCGCCCCCAGATTGTGCGCCGCAATAATCGGATTTTCCTTGTCCTGCCAATGCCTGCGAGCGTGTTTGCGCCGCGCATGCTACGCCGCAGCGAAAATGTCGAAAGTGATAGGGGGAGGCGAATCGATGGCAATCGCAGGACTTCGCCGGGGGACAAACAGCCGTTTTGCGATTGCCGTCGGAACCAGTATAATCGCGCCTCTTTTGCTGACGACCGGCAGCAGAAGCATCAAAGATTTTAGGCCAGGTAGCTCAGTTGGTAGAGCAGCGGACTGACAACACGCCGCGTAGCGGCTTGTTGCGGCGAAGGCTAACTTGCGGAGCAAGTTAAGGGCGCAAGCCCGGCCGGAGCCAAAATCCGCGGCCGGTAGCAGGAAAACAGGTTTCAAAGGCCAGGTAGCTCAGTTGGTAGAGCAGCGGACTGAAAATCCGCGTGTCGAC
>JAEUQL010000912.1 GCA_016789295.1 Blastocatellia bacterium
TCCGCACGGATGTTGCGGACCTTTTTGATCACATCAATGACCGCCGACATCTCTTTCTCAGCCGCGTCGTCAAACAATTTCGCGTCGCCAAGCGGAAAATCAGCCAGCATGATGGTTTTGAACGGAACGCAGGCAGCCTGCCTGCCCTCTTCGTCCGGGAGCAGGCTGGCAGCCTGCGTTCCGTACGCCGCGTTGTGCATAGCTGAAGACGTGCCCGGCAGCTTGAGCCACAATTCCTCCGTCAAATACGGCATGAACGGATGCAGCATCCGCAACGAAGTGTCGAGGATCGAGATAATACGCGTCGTCGCCTCTTCGTCGCCCGCTGTGATCTCGTCTTTCCTAAGCTCAATGTACCAATCGCAGAAATCGTCCCAGAAGAAATGGTAGAGCAGGGACACGGCTTCGTGGAATTGGTAAGTGTCGAGCGCCTTGTTCACCGCAACCGCAGTTTTGCTCAGGCGAGAGAATATCCATCGATCGGCCAACGGAGCACCGACACTCTTGTCGGCATGAGCGTCGCTTCGACGCGAATCTTCAGTCTCGCCGGAGGAACCGGCGATGCGGACAGGAGTG
>JAEUQL010000913.1 GCA_016789295.1 Blastocatellia bacterium
CTCATCACCCTGCCGAGGATGTCGCGCCGCTCGCTCACGAAGAGGGTATAGCACCCGCTGCTATACCCAAGCAAGACTGGGAGCGCCGGGTGGGGACACCGCGGGGACACCGAGTGCGAAACGGGAGCGGTGAGGAGCGATCCCGGGCAACAAAAAAGCCCCGCGTGTGCGGGGCTTTTCGTTGAAGCTCCTCGGGTAGGACTCGAACCTACAACCCTCCGGTTAACAGCCGGATGCTCTACCATTGAGCTACCGAGGACCGCTCGATCCGGGATCGTATCGGATGATCCCGACGGACGCTTGAAGGTCAGGGCCTCCCCGGCGGCTCGGTGAACCGGTGCAGGTAGATCACGCGTCCCTGCTCGTCCGGACGTCCCTCATACCGGACCTCCTCGCGCTCGTGGCGCCACCCGGCCTCCCGCATCTCGGTGACCAGGGACGACGCCGCGGGGCGCCGCGGGTCGGCGATCAGCACCGTGCCCCCGGGCCGCACCAGCCGGAGGATGAGCGCGGCAAGTTGCGGCCCGTGCCGGTTCTCGTACGCCACGTCCGCGCCGATGATCAGGTCCCACGGAT
>JAEUQL010000914.1 GCA_016789295.1 Blastocatellia bacterium
AACCGTGTTTCAATTCCAATCTGGTACGATTAAAAGTTGCCAAAAAATCCTCTATGCAATCGGATTGAAAGCGTTTCAATTCCACTCTGGTACGATTAAAAGACGTAAGGCCAGAGTGGAAGCATCGAAAGATATCCGGTTTCAATTCCACTCTGGTACGATTAAAAGCTGATCAATGACGACCTCGGCGCCTTCTCTCGCCGTTTCAATTCCACTCTGGTACGATTAAAAGGCCAACCTGCTGGAGAAAAAGTCCAGTTGATTCCGTGTTTCAATTCCACTCTGGTACGATTAAAAGATTCAACACCCACGATTCCCTGGATTTCCTTATTGGAGTTTCAATTCCACTCTGGTACGATTAAAAGCAGGCAATGAGCAGATGCTATTTGTAATGAAGCTTATGTTTCAATTCCACTCTGGTACGATTAAAAGGGCCGTAGCTGAAAACGAGAAGAGAACAACGGAAGTTTCAATTCCACTCTGGTACGATTAAAAGAAATAGCGGCCGTCAAACTCCTGCCCCTCCCCTTCGTTTCAATTCCACTCTGGTACGATTAAAAGACGGCAG
>JAEUQL010000915.1 GCA_016789295.1 Blastocatellia bacterium
GATTGTTAGCGGATTGAAACAGTAGAAAAAATTGGCGCGCTTTCTAATGCTCGACCTGGAACCCTCGGAATTGAAGACGCGATTGTTAGCGGATTGAAACGTGGGTATCTGGCTACCTGGAACATAGAGGTCTTGCCCAGTCCTCGGAATTGAAGACGCGATTGTTAGCGGATTGAAACCTGAGCAATTTGCCTAGCTGAGCTAGGCCATCGTAATCTACTCGGAATTGAAGACGCGATTGTTAGCGGATTGAAACGCCATGGATGCGGCGGAACTTTTGAAATATGCTATGCTCGGAATTGAAGACGCGATTGTTAGCGGATTGAAACCACCTTTAGTGCCCCGGTGCAGTAGGGCTAATTCTAACTCCTCGGAATTGAAGACGCGATTGTTAGCGGATTGAAACTGTTGCAGGGCAATCAACTTTGCCACCACATTAGCTTGTTCTCGGAATTGAAGACGCGATTGTTAGCGGATTGAAACACGGTGAGCAACAAAAATTAAGCCCAATACTGATCGCAAGATCTCTCGAATGAACACGCGAGAGTTATCGCATTGTAAATC
>JAEUQL010000916.1 GCA_016789295.1 Blastocatellia bacterium
TTTCGTCAAGTAGTTTCAAGTTGTTTCAAAAGTGGTGGGAGGAGAAACCTTCTCCACCACTTTTATCACTCTTCGGCAGAAGACCTGAGCCAAAGGTTTGGCCGAGGATGAATGCGGCTCTTGAGTAGGAGCCGTTATTTCAAGATCGACTCTTTTTATGACTATGATGCAAGAGCAATTAATCTCTTGCAGGCGGAAGGGCTTTCCGTTTCTGCGTCTGGAGGCTCGGCGTTAGCTGAGCTGTTGAAAGGCGAACCTTCTCAACAGAGAATTCCTTGGATATTAGGCGTACTGTTTCAGCGTTGATCTAAGGAATCTCCGTTTTTCAAAACGGGGAGGATGTCAATCGGAGATTTTTCAACAGGCAGGCAATCCAATTTGATAAGCCTGGCGTAGAATAGACAAAACAGACATCTCGTCTGTAAAAATAATCCAAACACTCAGAACAGACACAAGCCTAAGATCTAGTGGATCAAGGTGGTAACGTTTAAGGAGGAATGATGTCCGCTAACAAGAAAAACTTCTTTGAAATGCTCGATGTAAAGTCACGCCGTGATTTCTT
>JAEUQL010000917.1 GCA_016789295.1 Blastocatellia bacterium
CTTCTCACTAGTTTCAATTCCACATTGGTTCGATTAAGACGAAGTCAGAGAAGTTGCAAAGAAATTCAGTAATTTTGTTTCAATTCCACATTGGTTCGATTAAGACACCGACCAAGTCCCTGCAAGGGATGTTAGAGATCTACGTTTCAATTCCACATTGGTTCGATTAAGACCGAGAAGCGTCGCTGGAGCAGATGAAATCCGAACATCGTTTCAATTCCACATTGGTTCGATTAAGACGGATGACAATTGCTACCACGCATTAGCGTGGATGGTTTCAATTCCACATTGGTTCGATTAAGACGAAATGTTTTACAATTTTTATTTATTAAAGAAGAAAGTTTCAATTCCACATTGGTTCGATTAAGACTTACTGTTCCAAAGCTCAAGCTGAACAGTTTACATCGTTTCAATTCCACATTGGTTCGATTAAGACCTCTCACTAGCATATGCTCTAACAGTACATAAAGCCCAGTTTCAATTCCACATTGGTTCGATTAAGACCTATTGATTCTGTTACTGTTAGATTTTTAGTTAAAGCGTTTCAATTCCACATTG
>JAEUQL010000918.1 GCA_016789295.1 Blastocatellia bacterium
ACGCGATTGTTAGCGGATTGAAACCTCAGATCGTCGATGCTTGGCAGATTTTCTAGAGCGACAGGCTCGGAATTGAAGACGCGATTGTTAGCGGATTGAAACAACTCTGAGAATTATTACATAGGTCTACTCGCTAGAAAGGCCTCGGAATTGAAGACGCGATTGTTAGCGGATTGAAACATCAGTAGCCATATTTCGATCCTACCTAGCCTACCTACCCTACTCGGAATTGAAGACGCGATTGTTAGCGGATTGAAACGCTACAAGAATATTTGTCAAACGAAGCGGGAAGAGATTCAGCTCGGAATTGAAGACGCGATTGTTAGCGGATTGAAACATTTGTAGAGACCTGACATTACAAAACGACCTATGTTCCAGCTCGGAATTGAAGACGCGATTGTTAGCGGATTGAAACAGAGTTAGACAAAGAGTATAACTCTCCCATATGTAAAACACCTCGGAATTGAAGACGCGATTGTTAGCGGATTGAAACAAGCATTCTTTGAAACAAATTCTAAGACTGGTAGAGAAGCATACTCGGAATTGAAGACGCGA
>JAEUQL010000919.1 GCA_016789295.1 Blastocatellia bacterium
AGTAGCATATTCAATTGAGCAGCATGCTCCTGCACATGGCGCATGTTGTACAACTGTAACTCGGCCAAGCTATCCTCAATCCAGGGAAAGCCTGTTCGTTGACCGGCTTTCTCGTCAGTCAGCGCGTCAAGGGTAGCTTGACACTTGCGGCGGCAATAAGCCAGGTAACTTTGCAACTCATCTTTGGTATATGGCTGGGCCGGCAGCACCCCGGCTGGGTCCAGCTCATCCAGGGTGAAAGGCGCGGGGGGAGCAAAGCCCTCTCGCGTGCCGGAGAGGTATAGATCGAGCCAGAAGAGGGTATGATAGACAAGATACCAGAACTCCGCCGACTCCGGCAGTTCCGCATCGGCCCACAAACGCTCGCGCCATAACTCATCAGGGCAGGCGTGCAGAGCATTTTCCAGCATATCAATGGCGGCCCCAAACTGGGGCCAAATAATCGCTTTCCAACTAATAGTCATAACAATTCTCCTGGTGATTTATACGCGTTAAATCTTGCTGAGTCACGTTAACGTTCACAGATATTTGGTGTGCCATTCAACCCCT
>JAEUQL010000091.1:0-7103 GCA_016789295.1 Blastocatellia bacterium
AGCAGGTCAGACAACCAGCACTGCTGCTGCTCAAAGAACAGACAGTTCACAGCTTGAGAGAGTGGCTCTTCGAGGCCCGGCTTTGAAGATCGCAGAAAATATGCAAGCCAGCTTGACAGTTCCTACCGCAACCTCTCAAAGACAGATACCTATCAAGCTTCTTGAAGAGAATCGTAGGCTGATCAACCAACATTTGGCAGCAAGAGGCCGCAAAATATCTTTTACTCACTTGATTGTTAGAGCAATCGTCAAAGCTATTGACCGTTTCCCCAATCTAAATGACACCTACGAGGAGACAAACGGCACAGCATACAGAGTTCGTCATTCTGGAGTGAATATTGGAATAGCAGTAGACGTAACCAAGAAAGATGGTAGTCGTAGCCTACTGGTACCAAACATCAAGCTTGCCAATAAACTTTCTTTTTCTGAATTGATGAATGCTTATGATGATATAGTCAAGCGTGCACGTGATGGAAAGCTACAGATAGAAGATTTTCAAGGCACTACAATAAGTCTCACAAATCCTGGAACAATAGGCACTACAGCTTCAAACCCGCGTCTGATGAACGGGCAGAGCATCATTGTTGCTACCGGTGCAATGGATTACCCACCAGAGTATGTGGCGATGTCACCAGAAGTCACATCACGACTCGGCATCAGCAAAATAATGACTTTGACAAGCACTTATGACCACAGAATTGTACATGGTGCAGAGTCGGGAGCATTTCTTGCGTTGATAGACGAGATGCTACGAGGTAAACACCAGTTCTATGAGCAAGTTTTTGCAGAACTCAACATTTTGCAACGACCCTACAGGTGGTCTGTAGATCGTAATCCAATTCTGGAAGACCGCCACCGCGACGAAACAAAAAAACAGGCTTCTGTACTGCAATTGATCAACTCCTACAGGGTACGTGGCCACCTTTTGGCCGACCTCGACCCACTCGGTTCCAAAACCAGAACCTATCATCCAGAACTTGACATAGAGACATATGGTCTGACCATATGGGATCTAGATAGAGAGTTTATTTGTGGTGGTTTTGGAGGCAAAGATGTAGCCACACTTAGAGAGATAGTTGAGAAACTTGTCAAATGCTACTGTGGTAGATCTGCCATAGAATACAAGCACATAGAAAGCCCTGAAGAGAAGGCGTGGCTTGCTGCAATAGTAGAAAAAGAGCTACCTACAGTTCCCCAAGAGGTCAAAAAACAGCTACTTTGGAAACTTATATCAGCCGAGCAGTTTGAAAAGTTCTTAGGTACAAAATATCTTGGACAGAAACGTTTCTCTATAGAAGGTGCAGAGACAGTAGTCGCAATGCTCGACCAGTTAATTGAAAGTGCTGCAGACCGTGGCATTGATGATATAACCATTGGCATGGCTCATAGAGGCCGACTCAATGTACTTGCAAATGTAATCGGTAAGTTCTGCGAACGCATATTCACTATTTTTGAAGGCTCTATACATCCATCATTCCCACAAGACCAACACGATGTGAAGTACCATCAAGGAGCTACTGGAGAACGTGATACTACTGGTGGCAGCAAGATTAGGGTAACTGTGATGCCCAATCCAAGCCACTTAGAGTTTATAGATCCAGTTGTTGAAGGTGCAGTGCGTGCCAAACAGGAAAGGCTAAAACAAGAAGACCCTTCAGCCGATATATACAAGAAACTACCTGTACTTGCACACGGTGATGCTGCATTTGCTGGTGAAGGCATAGTTGCAGAAACATTGAATCTGTCGCAACTTCCAGGCTATTCAACTGGCGGAACTATACACATTATTATTAACAACCAACTTGGATTCACTACAACACCAGAAGAAGGTCGCTCATCGACCTACAGTACAGACGTTGCAAAGATGGTTCAAGCTCCTATCTTCCACGTCAATGGGGATGAGCCAGAACTGGTCTACCAAGTCCTACAAACAGCTCTCGACTACAGACAGAAGTTTCACAAAGACATTGTTATAGATGTAATTGGATTTCGTCGTCACGGCCACAACGAAGGCGACGAACCAACATACACTCAACCTGTTATGTACAAGCCTATCAGGCTCCACCCAGGAATTAGAGAGATCTATTCAACACGCCTGATCAAAGAAGGTATCCTTACAAACGAAGAGCTACACTCATTGATAGATGAGCGTATGCGCCGCTATGAGAATGCCCAGCTTGGAGCAAAAGAGACTGTTGCAAGACAGGGTAAAGACCATATTCTACCTGACCCACTTCCAGAACCAGACCCAGAACTTGGTTTAGACACTGGCGTAGCACAACCAATTCTTAAAGAGATAGGGCATGCAGTAAACAGCGTTCCACGAGGATTTAACCTCAATCCCAAGATTGTTGGCTTGCTCACACGTCGTGCAAAAATGGTAGAAGGAGAAGTAGCTGTAGATTGGGGCATGGCAGAAGCTTTGGCCTTTGGCTCTCTTCTGCTAGAAGGTACTTCGGTAAGGCTCTCTGGACAAGACTCTGTTCGTGGAACTTTTAGTCAACGCCACGCAGGTTTTTATGACTCCCAAACTGGCGATCAATGGATACCTTTGTCAGTCTTACCAGAAGCAAAAGGGACTTTCTGCGTATATGATAGCCCTCTTTCCGAAGCGGGAGTCTTGGGATTTGACTATGGCTATAGCGTAGTCTGGCCAGAGTCACTTGTTTTGTGGGAAGCACAGTTTGGTGACTTTGTGAATGCAGCTCAGGTGATCATTGACCAATTCATTGCAGCAGGTGAAGAAAAATGGCATCAAAAGTGTAATCTAGTGATGCTTCTACCTCATGGCTATGAAGGTCAAGGACCAGAACACTCAAGTGGTCGTGTTGAACGATTTTTACAACTCTGTGCTGGTGGAAATATGTTTGTAGTCTGCGCTACAACAGCATCTCAATACTTCCACCTGCTCAGAAGGCAGATCAAAAAACCTATCAATAAACCTCTTATAGTAATGACTCCCAAGAGCCTGCTGAGAATGCACGAAGCATCTTCACCTATAAGTGAGTTTACAACTGGTGAGTTTAGACCTGTACTTCCTGATACAGACATAACCGACAATAGCCGCGTCAAGAAAGCTTTGCTCTGTACTGGAAAGGTCTATTATGACTTGGAGATAGAGCGACGAAGAATCAAAGACGATACAACAGCAATAATTAGAGTTGAGCAGCTCTACCCATTCCCCAAAACCCTGCTTGCAGAACAGATCTCGCTATATAACAGCAACGTAGAGATACGTTGGGTTCAAGAAGAGCCACAAAATATGGGCTACTGGCACTATATAGAACCACGCTTGCGCGATCTCTTCAAGAAGGAGATAAAGTACATTGGCCGATATCCAAGCTCAAGCACCGCTACAGGCTCACACACTATTCATCACACAGAACAGAAACACCTGACAGAAGAAGCCTTTAAGTAAAACATCAAGTAAAAAGGAGCTTTTCGAAGCTTCTTTTTACAAGTCTTCCGCGAGAAAGCCGAAGATTTTAGTCGTGTGAATGAATCGTGATAGTGTTAGCAATGAAGTAGATTTTTGGTTTTCAATGTAGTGTTTGATAGTTTCAGAGGAAACATTGCCAGCAGTAGAAATAAAGCAGACCTTAGTAAAAACTAGGATATCTGTAAAAATCTATATATAGTTTAAGCTAAGTTAGCAATCTGAGCTTCTAGTGCAATTCTGATGCGATCCAGAGCTTTAGGTATAGCAACTGTTTTTAGGTCAACACTGAGATTAAGTTGACCAGCAACGTGATTTTGTAATATTCCTGCCATGCCATGCATAGTTGACCAAACAAACAGAGCATTGATCTCAATTTCAGATATATTTTTTTTATCATCAAGGCGTGTTATTGCATCTTTTAATATTGAGAAAGCGTGACGTGCTTGCTTCATCATTTCTGGATACTTACCGGGATCTGGTAGCGACGAGCCAAACATAAGACTGTATTGCAGTGGCTTCGTTAAGGCATATGTCAAATAGGCATGTCCAAGATTTCCTAAATCTTCCATGGGGTGGCAACTTTCTGGTCTGCTGTCTAAATGATTGGAAAAATCAGCAAAGCAGCGTTTCACTATCTCTGCAAGGAGATGTTCACGGTTAGCATAATGTTTATACGGAGCTTGGTGAGAAACACCCAAGCGTCGTGCAATATCGCGCAAACTCAATTGCTCAATACCTTGTTCTGCAACGATCTTCAATGCTTCTTCTATACAAGCTTCGCCAAGATTAATAACTTTTTCTGCGTTCATGATGCCTTGTCATACCCTTCATTACAATTCCCAGGATACGTGACCTTGCCCATCTTGGCAAAGGAAACAATGAAGCTTCTAGAAATTTCGATAGCCAACCAGGTCTGACTGTAGTGTAATAGCCAAGTGCATTAAGCATCTCCTGTGCTATATCTTTAGGCATTTGTCCCATTCCCATTTGCATATCGGCTCGTTTTGCAAAACCACTGTGGATAGGGCCAGGTGCTGAGGCAACCACATCTACACCAAAAGGTAAAACCTCAAGACGCAGCCCCTCTGCAAATGTCTGAACAAAAGCTTTGGTAGCAGCATAACCAGCAGCCTTTGGCACACCTTGAAAAGCAAATAGCGAACTCATCAATATTATCCCCCCTCGCTTGCGCTCGACAAACCTCCTACTAAAATGATAGCTGAGTGCCACTACTGCCCGGCAGTTTACATCAACCATAATTAACTGTTCTTCAATTTTTGTGTCTACTAAATAACCTGATGCCCCAAAGCCAGCAGAAGCAACTAATAGACCAACATCTATGTCCTGTGTCCGTTTCACCACAGCTTGAATACCACTCATTTCAGACAGATCAACAGCAATTATTTCTATCATGATATTGTACTTTTTAGCCAAAATCTGGCCTACTTCTTCAAGAAGTTTTTGGCGACGAGCAACAAGCACAAGATTGAACCCAGCTTCTCCAAGTCGTATTGCTATCTCACGACCTATACCATCTGATGCTCCAGTTACTACTGCCCAAGATCCATATTTATCAAAAATTTTTGATTTTTGTTTTTTATTAACGTCTTTTTCTGCTACCTGGTGTCTTGCTGCCATGTATATACCTCATAATAACTTCAAAATATTTTGACACTGTACCAACTCAAAAATTATCGTGGTTGACACTGTCAACTAAGATAATAACAATAAAGTTGACACTGTCAACTTTATTTATGCTGAACATGTCAATTTGCGCAGCCAGACCCTCTAACTCAGCTACTACAGCATAGATTACATTAGCTGATGCTTCACATCTCAATATTTGCAGTGTTGAACTAGTGATGAGAGCAGTATGTGAGCATTGGCAGATTGAGAATGAAACTTTCAACATTCTCAACAATCAAGGTTATCATTTCGAGTACAACTATGGTCACAGCACTCAAAATCTCACCACTGTGCTTGTTTTCTTAATGTTGCTGGCTTTCACTATCAATCAAATTCAACAACGTTGCTCTATGATTTTTCGTCAAGTTCGCGCCAGTCTCAAAACTAAAGCCAAACTTTGGGACTCTCTTCGTTCTTTGTTCAAGGTTCAGTTCTTTAATTCTATGTTGGCCTTATTTTGTCAAGTAGCCTTTTTATATGACATCCAGCTCCAATGATTTCTAAACCGAGAATTGCTGGGAAAAATCTCACTTTTTTGTTAACCCACTCTAAATACTAGACTTTTTAATCTTTTTTCTTGCTGTTATTAATTCTCACTCTGTTCAAAATTAGAGATTTAAGCTTTAGTATGCTTTTTTCTCTATACCATTTTGACTCTTCTTTTTTCCAGCACACTACCTTTTGAGATAACACTAGCTACAAAGAAGGCCGCTTAAATCTGTTGCAGAATAATTGACAAAAACGAATCCAAATATTTTTTCAGAAAATTCTTAGTTGGCTGACATGTTTAACCCAACAATCTTGCTTTATTAGTTAAGAAGTCACAAAACTTTGAAACAAAACTTACAGAATTGATAAAGGAGATTTTATGCCAAGTCCAACAACAATTGTATTAGGAGTAAAAGCCAATTTTGGAATTAGTGACTGCGGGCAAGTAATGGCTGAAGTAACAAAATCAGCACTTGCTTCTGTAGAGCCTGAAGGTGTATATGAACATTTGGCTATAGGTAACCTACGAGAAGGGTATACTATAGCTTACAAAGATAGTACAGGTAATGACACAATCTGTTTTGATGTCTTTGAAACCAGTAAAAGTATCAACTGTGTTAGTAACAAAATATGTAGAAATGATAAAACAGAGTTGGTTAAAGTCACAGAAAGTGTCACCACAGATGGATTAATTTCCATTCGCCAAACTTTTATAGTACCAAAAAACAGCACACGAGTTCTTATTAGAATGGAGATTAGAAACTGTGCTACTAACCTTTCTCTTGATAAAGCAAACTTAAGCGATCTCCTCATAAAAAGGTATGCAGATATCGATGTGGATACCGGAGGAAATGCTGGATGGGCTAGTTTTTTAGGCAGATGGGACAAAGACAGGTATTCTGTTTTTAACTACAACCTAGACTCTGATGCTCCTACAGGTAAACGCAGCCACATAGTGAATATGGTAGCAATGCCTAGTGATCTACCTTTGGACGGCACTTTCGTCTGTAGATTTGGTGACCATTTTGCAGTTAGAGAAAATCTCGATCAAGTGACTACGCTGCCAAGTGACAGGATAGATGCTAATGGAATACTGCAGTGGAAAGCTAGTAGATTTCTTCCTGGAGAAATTTTCATCATAAACATGTACTATGATACATATCGTTCCTTTGCTCTTGATAAAGAGATAATAATAGGATAATGGATTATGAATATAGTAGATGCTGTTGGGTAGTAGAAAGCTCTATAGTTTTGGTTTAGACAGAAAGCTTTATCCCTCTACACCAACAGCATCTATTATTATCTTTGTTCTAGAGCAAAAACACGCTGTGCATTTTTGGCCAAAAACTTTGCCTTAACATTTTCTTCTAATCCTAGTTTATCAACTTGTTCCATACATTTAGTTAGAGAAAGTTGAGGAAAATTGCTACCAAAAAGTACCTTGTCTTGTCCATAGGTCTTAAGATACTGTACTAGCTGTGGTGGATAG
>JAEUQL010000091.1:7113-10704 GCA_016789295.1 Blastocatellia bacterium
AACGTGGTAAATAGGCCGAGGTGTCTATATAAACATTTTCGTGTTTCCATGCCAAACCAATCATCTCTTCTGTCCAAGGATATCCTATGTGCCCACCTATTATCTTTAGCTCAGGAAAGATTAATGCCACTTCATCTAGATAAGGGATGGGACGCCCTGTTTCTGAAGGCATTAATGGACCCGTATGACCCACTTGAGTACAGAATGGTATGTCAAGTTCAATACATTTTACATATAGAGGAAAGTAGAGTTTGTCATTAGGTGGACGTTGCCATAACCACGGAACAACCCTTAAAGCTTTAAATCCTAACTCTTTTACTGCACGTTGTAATTCTTTGACTGCAGACAGAGGTTTTTCAAGATCGACTGCCGCTACACCTACAAAGCGTGTAGGGTAAGCAGCTATCATATCGGCGATCTCATCATTGGTAATTATCCATTGTCCTGGTCTGTGCCAAGCAGAAAGCATTAGAGTTTCTACTCCAGCTTCATCCATTGCATCAATAATCTGCTCTGTGCTTAAACCTTTTTCTATAATTTGACTCGACCCTGACTGTTTGAACAATCGAGTTATTTCTGGGATCTTTTCATAGGCTTTTGCCATTGCAGGCTGTGCCCAAGCATCTACTACCAATAATCTTTTTGTATCCATAATACTTCTCTTATTTTTCACTTAAAGTAGTATTTGGCTAGAAAAATCTCTAGCTATTTCTCACAGTATCTAGGGATAGCCAGATGCTTCCATTTGGCTATCCTTTTACGCATTGAACCTTTGAACCATTTAACAGATAGATCTATCGTGTGGAAGGCGACAGCTCTCGACGAAAGATCTTGAAACCATATGATCCCAAAGAGAGTGATGGTAGAGTTGATGCACGCGCTACCGATGCAACCCCAGGAGTAACGTCGGCAAACTCTGCGCTGTTTGCCGTTTCTACAAAACCTATAAATGGACGGTTAGAGAAGTTGATAGCTACTAGGAGTTCTTCCGTTTTGTCTTTACGGACAAATGTAATGACACGGTTTTCGTCAGAGTTCTGTATTTTTATTGTCTCTCCATTGCGGAGTGCCGAATGAGTCTTTCTCAGTTTTATGATGTTTTTATAGAACTCCAAAAACTCTGGCCTACGCTCTCTAAACTGCCAAACTATCAGATGTTTCTCAAACAGTGCTGGTGCTCCAGACTCAGAAGTATCTCCTATCTCTTGGCCGTTGTAGAGCAGAGGCACACCATCAATAGTAAACATAAGAGCCGAGGCAGCGAGAGCACCACGCTGACCAAGTCTTGCAATTGCCCGAATCTCATCGTGATTGTCTGAAAAGCGCATGCGCAGCGCACCTTGTGGAAATCGCCGCTTCTCTTCATCTAGCCTGTCCCAAAGCAACACCGCAGGTGCACCTCCAGCAATAACTTCATTGAGACCGTGTAGGAGCCGCCAAGAATAGTCAGTATCAAAAGCTTTGACTAAAAGGTCTGGCTGTTCTGCTTCAGCAAGCATCATTATGTCTGGCTTAACCTTATCAAGCTCTTCACGAGCTTTCTCCCAAAAGTCCGTCGGAACCATGCCAGCTACATCACAGCGAAATCCGTCAAGGTCGTAGTCACGCACCCAAAATTTGAGCATATCTATCATGTAGTCACGCACTTTGGGATTGTCGTAGTTAAGGTCTGCGACGTCTGTCCATTCGTCTACTGGAGGAATAATCTTGCCACCCTGATCACGGGTGTAAAATTCTGGCGTCTTCATCAAGACACTGTCCCAAGCTGTATGATTGGCAACAATATCTATTATGACTTTCATATCTCGTTTGTGGGCTTCTGCAATCAGTTCTTTCAGGTCTTCTTTTGTTCCGTAATCAGGGTTGATGCCGTAGTAATCGACTACTGCATAAGGGCTTCCCAAAGAGCCTTTGCGCCTATCTTTGCCAACCGGGTGAATAGGCATAAGCCAGATAATATTGACACCTAACTCTTTTAGTTGGTCGAGTTTTGCTGTCACACCATCAAAAGTGCCTTCTTGAGAAAAAGCTCGTGGAAAAACCTCATAGATAACACCATCACGTAGCCAAGAAGGAGCTTTTCTAGCTACTTCCCTTGAAAAATCCCGTTGAGATTGTGCGTGTTGAATAGATACAGAATTGAGAGCAATGATAAGCAGGAAGACATAGGTAATGTATCTTCTCATCTTTCCTCCAAAGAGATTTTTAAATTCCACTTTACCATCGGTGATAGGCTGGATGGCCAGGTTTAACAGCTACAAAGGTGCCCCTGCAAGTAGCACATACTTTGCCACCAGCAATCAACTTGGCTTCCACAATAGCTCTGTCGTCTGTCGATTCAGTAACATTTGCAACAAGATGTACAGAGTCATTGCTTGGAGTTGGACGCAGGAGTTTTATTGCATAATCTGCTGTAACTGTGCAAGGTGGGGTGTCGAGTCCTGCGCGTTTCATTAAATACCAAGCGGCTGCCCAGTTTGAATGGCAGTCCAATAGTGCACCAATAATGCCTCCATTGAGCATCCCTGGAAAAGCTTCGTGGTAAGGCTCTGGCTTCCAATCAGCAACTACTTCATCACCTTGTACAAGGCTACGAATACGTAGCCCCTTATCATTTGCTGGGCCACACCCAAAACAGGCATTGTGTGGAGCATAAGTTTCTTGAAGACTTCGGTTTTCCACTGCTGACCTCCAAGTTTGGTAATTTTTGCTGGGAAATTAGAAAGTAAGTATAGAGACATTACAGAAAAACCCCAACCCTACAAAAGAGTTGAAGTCACAGATTTGATCGAGCCAAAGTGGGACTGAAACTCTAAAGAAGTTGTTTTAGTTGATCGAAAGCACGCCGACGCATTGAGATAAGGTTTTTCTCTTCTTTATCCATCTGTGCAAATGTTCTGTTGTAACCTTCAGGAATAAATATCTTGTCCCATCCAAAACCATTCTCACCGAGAACTTCTGTTGAAATAGTGCCAGAAACTTCACCTCTGGCAACTACCAAGCGACTACCATCAAAAAAGCCAACTATTGTCACAGCTTTAGCTGAACGGTCGTCAAAAGGCTGAAGCATTTTGATAAGCCCTTCATTGCCAATACGCTCTAAAAACCATTTGATGAGTGCTCCAGGAAGACCATTCCAAGCATTGAGACTAAGACCAGTGTCTTCAACTATTACAGGATGCTGCAACTTTGAATATGCCTGTCTTGCTTTGTAGTCTATTACTGATTCAACTTCAACGGTTTGTGGTTCATCTAGATCGATAGCTACCTGCTCAATCTCGATGCCAAGTATCTCTTGTGCTTCACGGACTTTGTTTGAATTACCTGTTAGAAAGTAGAGCTTTTCCATAATGTTTAATTGAACTTTTTTAGTAATACTATCTGTCCAGCGTGATAAAGGTTGTGCTGTATTACACCGTGAATGGTGACGTAGTGGGAAAGTCCTGTCCCAAGCTCTTTGTCTCTTTCTTGACCAAGTATCTCATCTAATTTCTCTTCGCCAAGAGAAGCTAAGGTTGCTGCAAAGTCCTGATGGGATTGGTCAAGGGCTTGCAGAGTCTTCTGCCAGTTACCTTCTGTAGCCTCTCCTAC
>JAEUQL010000920.1 GCA_016789295.1 Blastocatellia bacterium
GCAATGATCCGCCTAGACAGGTAGGATGTTGAATCTCAAAGGTAGAATGTTGATTAATTTTCTGGTCTGTATCTGGGTAATCGAAAGGTCTTTAGGGGTGGGATAAATTGGGGAAGTGTTAAGTAGTAAGTAATAGAGTAAAAAACCAACAAAGTAGTTGACAAAAGTAAAGAAAAAACAGACTAACTGATGTGTGCTCAAAATAAGCATAAGTCCTTTACATAGCAATCAAAACTTATGGCTAAAGCCTAAGACAAACCCGCCTATCTACCCGCGCTAAAGCACGATATTGCGGCGGGTTTTATTCTGTCAATTTTCTAGATTCTAGCTGGTGCTTACAACTGTGCTTCTATAGCTTTCTCTAGTGCATCTGGTGGAGCCATCCCAACGTGCTTTTTGATCACCTTGCCAGTTTTGTCTATCAGTATCATTGTTGGAAGTGCAGAGACTTGGCCAAACTGATCGAGATAGTCACCACCATAAACCACAGGGTAGAGCATCTCCTGCTTTTTAAGAAAATCTTTTACAGTGTCTACACTGTCGTC
>JAEUQL010000921.1 GCA_016789295.1 Blastocatellia bacterium
TTCTCTACAGCTTTCTCATAGACACGGTCGTCATGTAGGTCTATGCCTTCTGGGAGGTCTATTTCTGGTCGTGAAACGTGGAGAAAACTCCAAGGATTGCCTGCTGAAAGTTGTCGAGCTTCTTCTGTATTTATCACGTCATAAGGGACAGCGGCTACTTGTGAGACTTTGTCTTTGGGTGGTCGTAGAGCACGAAATGGACGAACTATTGCCATAAACTTTCTCCTAAGATTTATCGGCCAAGATAAAACCTTTGGTTGAGGTCTTCTGCCGAAGATTGATAAAAGCTAGAAAGAGGTAAAGCCTAACTCCTCTGAAATAGCATTGAGCTACTTCTTGAGGAATTTTGAAAAGATTGAACCAACATCTTGTTTCCAAATAGATTCTTTCTTAACTTTTTGAGAGGCTACTGCATGATTTGGGTCTATTGCAAGAATGCTTTTGTAGAGTTGCTCTGCTTTCGACTCCATACCGTTCTGTTCATAAATTGCCGCAAGCTGCAGTCTTGGCTCTATTGCGTTTGGTTCCAATTCACAACAACGTAT
>JAEUQL010000922.1 GCA_016789295.1 Blastocatellia bacterium
CATAAAAAAGAAAAAATCGTTTGGCACCCCAAGTATTTTCTAATATGGAACCAAACATCCATAACGCAAACATATTTCCCAATAAATGCATAAAATTATTAGGATCATGCATGAACATGTGTGTAATAAACTGCCAAGGTTTAAATAAAGGAGAGCCTACATAATGTAACGCAAACAGATCCTCCATATTTAACACCACACTATTAGCAAAGGTTATTTGACCTAAATAGAAAAGCCCATTTATAATCAATAAATTTTTAATGATTAAGGGTAATATTTGGAACCGACTAGGTTTGAATGATTGCATATTAATTGTGAAAAATCTTGCATATATCATTATTAAATAATGCATACTCTCACCTTTCGACTCCGCTCAGGGTGACAAGTCTTTTATATTTTCAGTCCCTTCAATCTCTCTAATCTTTTTTGTTCCTTAAGTCCCTTCTGTCAACATCTTCTCAATTGGTTCAATCAAACTGTCTATATCTCCTGCACCTAATGTCATTAATACCTGTGGTGGATGTGTTTTTAAAAAGTCAAGCAC
>JAEUQL010000923.1 GCA_016789295.1 Blastocatellia bacterium
CGCTTGTAGATGTGTCTGAATCGAACCAATGTGGAATTGAAACGGTGCTCAACTTCACTGATGGATCGGCTACGGCTTGGTCTTAATCGAACCAATGTGGAATTGAAACATAGCCCTTCCGTGCTGTGTCTGGATGCCGACAGCGTGTCTTAATCGAACCAATGTGGAATTGAAACCATCTACTTGGCTTAAAGCACTGGTAGACCGCGCTGAGTCTTAATCGAACCAATGTGGAATTGAAACGATTCCAAGCACTTTTGGTCACGGACACTGGAAATTGTCTTAATCGAACCAATGTGGAATTGAAACAAGCGATATTTGGAGGTTCTGGGCGATGATACTGACAGTCTTAATCGAACCAATGTGGAATTGAAACTCTCTCCACCATTGGCGTTGTTCTCTCTTATGTGGGGTCTTAATCGAACCAATGTGGAATTGAAACGAATTTGTATACAGAACTGCACTTTAGACCCATTTGGTCTTAATCGAACCAATGTGGAATTGAAACTTTAAACGCCTCTTTGCTCAAAATATCGCGAGCAA
>JAEUQL010000924.1 GCA_016789295.1 Blastocatellia bacterium
GGGTCGGTGCGGTGGTGTTGGGTCGGGCTCCGGAGCCATCCTCGGGCGTTGACACTCGACGTAAGTCCAGATATCATAAGGGTCTGTCGATTATGAGGACGGTTCCGCTGGCGTAGCTCAACTGGTAGAGCAGCTGATTTGTAATCAGCAGGCTAAGGGTTCGAGTCCCTTCGTCAGCTTTGAGCGCGCAGAACAGAGGAAGGTGCCGTCGGAACCCCGCGTCGGGTCGAGCGGGGTTCCGTGTCGGAGCGGTTCGCGTTCGTTAGGCGATCGGTGGGGTGGCCGAGTGGCTAATGGCAGCAGACTGTAACTCTGCCGGGCTCACGCTCTACGTAGGTTCGAATCCTACCCCCACCATTGGGAGGACCGAAGGGCGGACGGCGGATTTGATGCGGGTGTAGCTCAGTTGGTAGAGCATCAGCCTTCCAAGCTGAGGGTCGCGGGTTCGAGTCTCGTCTTCCGCTCACCTTTTCCCTACTCTTTTTTGGAATAAACGAAACATCTCAAGAAGATGGTTCTTTTCATTTGGGGTAGTGTAAAT
>JAEUQL010000925.1 GCA_016789295.1 Blastocatellia bacterium
ACATCAGCGAGCTTTCCGGATTTCAATATCGTTCGCAACTAAGGTTCTCCGCTATTGTTTGATGACGGACATCGGGCTAAATGGGGGCTGTCGATGAAGTAGAAAATGGCATGCCCTCGGTAGGATTCGAACCTACAGCCAACAGATTATGAGTCTGCTGCTCTAACCGTTGAGCTACAAGGGCATGAAGTTAGAAGTGTAAATCAAACCATTAGACCGCGCAAATGTTGCATCATCCGACTTCTCGAAACTAGGTGATGCCGCCGAACGTCGGCGGCGGGGGCGGCGCGCTCACGGTCGATGCTCCGATCTTTGCAAACCGCTGTTCCTGCCGGTTCGTGGTGTCGCGAACCACCATTATAGCTAGCGCAGCGGCAACCATCGAAAGAATGCCAGTGGCAAGGAACATCATTCCCGTTAACTGGACCCGGTCCATGTTTTCAGGATCGAATAGATTTCCCGTCACATTCGAAGCTATGTTCGAAGTGATCCAAAAAGCCCACCAAAAGCCCATAAATGCCGGTGCACTGTGCAGACTTG
>JAEUQL010000926.1 GCA_016789295.1 Blastocatellia bacterium
GCGCCGCGGTTGGCTTCATGGTGATTGGCTGGCTGCTCTCGATTCCGGGATTCATCACGGACAGGTCGGTGGTTTCGGGCGTCGACCCGGCTCCCGCGGCGGTACCCGCCGATCCAGCGGCCATTCCGGTTGAGGGATTGCCGGCGGCTCCAGTCGAGGGATCTCCCGCTCCGGCCCCGGGTGATGGAACGGCAGTTCCGGCCGGACAGCTTCAGGTGACTCCCGAAGGACAGGTACAGGGTCAGCCGCCAGCGCAACCGGCGCCTGACACAAAGCCCGAGAAACCGGCGGCAAAGCCGGCTGAAGCTCCCAAGAAGTAGTTTGGGATCGGACGATCTTTTTCAGTTTGCGGAAGTGGTGGAACTGGTAGACACGTACGTTTGAGGGGCGTATGGCGCAAGCCATGGGGGTTCGAGTCCCCCCTTCCGCACCAGTCTCAGTCAGAACCGGCGCGCGGGATTCAGTTCTTGGGCGCCGGTCTTGTTTTTGAGGCGGTCAGGCCGGTTTTGATCGACGATTTGAACTGGCGGCAGTATTCG
>JAEUQL010000927.1 GCA_016789295.1 Blastocatellia bacterium
TTTGAACGAAAAGGCAGGCGCATTCTCCGGGCTTTAGTCCGGAGTTAAGCCTGCCATCGCCCGCAAGGGCGATAGCTATAGGGTGGGTTGACTTTCAATGTATTTGCGAATTATTTCTAATGGGGCACCGCCGCAAGAAACAACACAATAAGAAGGACTGCAGAAGTGTTGACCCCAAAGCTTTTGTTTAAGTTGCGGCCAAAATGCTTGTCGCAAGAAATAAGCTGATTTTCCTTTAAGCTTACCAACAAGATTTGATAGAGCCATTTTAGGATGCACAGAAACGATAAGATGGACATCAGCATTAAACTCCAAAAGTTCGCAGTCCAATTGCAAACAAGTCTGGGCGAAAAGTTGAATGAGCCTATCAAGGATGTTTTGAGTAAGCAGATCTGGTCGATATTTGGTGATAAAGACTAGGTGTACAGAATTCTTAAACATACAGTGTCTAGCAGTACGCCATTGATTGTTATTAGTCATAGGCTAGATATACTATGATTTTGTCAATATGGCATTAACAGGGATAAAATTTAGAGC
>JAEUQL010000928.1 GCA_016789295.1 Blastocatellia bacterium
TGCTCCACTTACACTGATTTCTTCTATCTCTGTGCTTGTTGCTGATTTGTACCTTGTTCGGTTTCCATACCTGTCATATTCGTACTGCTCTAACCAGCTTTCTACTAACTCTTCCCTTCTTATCCTAGTTGCTTGCTTTGCTTCTGTTTTCTCTGTTGATAAACGACTAAATGTCGTTAGTCCTAGCTTCTGGCTTACTCCTTCTTCATTGGTTGCATAGATTGAGGCTTGTGCACAGCAACTCTCTAGTGTGAAACTAAACTCTCCTTCCCCTTCTACTTCTGCTGGTATTGCTAGTCTACTTGCTCCTTTAAAAGCTGGCTCATCTATTCTTACTACACTACTTAGCTGCACTATTCCATTTGCTGGGTCACTTGGGTCTTTGGCTCTGATAGTGAATGTTCCCCCTGACCCTGGACTACCACTTATTATCTCTAGTTCTGGCTTTTCTCTTGTACTACAGATAACTTCTGGCTTTAGTGGTACTTTCACTGTCCCTGATGTGTTTGTACCTACAGAACCTGTGAATCTGT
>JAEUQL010000929.1 GCA_016789295.1 Blastocatellia bacterium
CACACCAGAGGAATGCTCTGTGATCACAGGCGTTCCTGAAAAAAATATTCGACTTGCAGCAAAGTGGTGGGGCGAGGCCAAGAAAAGCATGTTGCTCCACGCAAGAGGTATCGAGCACCATACAAAGGGTGTAGATAACGTTCTATCCTGCATCAACCTAGTGTTAGCAACGGGAAGAATCGGAAAACCAGGATGTGGGTACGGAACGATTACGGGTCAGGGCAATGGCCAAGGTGGCAGAGAACACGGCCATAAATGCGACCAGCTCCCAGGAAACCGCGACATCAGCAATCCAGAGCATCGCAAATACATCGCGAATGTATGGGGTATTGATGAAAAAGAAATTCCGGGGAAGGGCCTTAGCGCACAAGAGATCATGGATGCCATTCATGCTGGCGAGATCAAAGGCCTGCTACTCATCTGTTTTAACCCGATTGTGAGCTTGCCAGACTCATTATTCACCGAAGAAGCGCTGAAAAAACTCGAGTTTTTTGTGGCCATCGATTTTTTCATGAGTGAGTCGGCACGGTTT
>JAEUQL010000092.1 GCA_016789295.1 Blastocatellia bacterium
GGCGGCAGCAAGTTCGAGCACAGCAGCACTTCCAGAAGAATCGTCGTCTGCACCATTCCAAATATAGCCATCTCTTGTTCCTTCATGGTCAAGGTGTGCTCCAATGATTACATATTCGTTGCGCAAGTTCGGGTCTGTACCTTCAAGCATAGCTACTACATTCGATGTATTGAGCAACTTGGTTTCAACTTCACCCAAAATCTCTACCTGCTTGCCTATCATCTCAAAAGATGCTGGCTTCAAGCTTGTTGCTATCTGTTTCTGCACCCCTTCTAAGCTCTTACCTGTCTTTTCGAAAAGTGCTGAAACAACAGATGGTGAAATATCTATTATTGGAATTGGTCTACGGCTACTCTCTTCATTTATCAACCTCATGCGCCGACGCGGAGTTACTATTCTGAGGTTGTTTTGCGGCTTCCTAGATATATTTGAAGCAAGGTTTGTAAAGAGAGAAGAATGTTTTGCCAAAGGGTCTTCTGCTAGAAGGATTGCAAGTGCACCCCGCTCCTGTGCATTCTTACGCTTTGCAAGAACCTCTTCACCATTAAAGAAACGATTGCGGTTGGCAGACTTGTAGAAATAGGAGTTTGGGTCTCCTTCTCCAGGAGCATGAGCCATTACAACAACAACTTTGTCTCGCACGTCTATTCCAGCAAAGTCGTCATAGCCAACTTCTTTCTCAACAAGCCCATAACCAGCAAAAACAACAGGAGCGTTTATCGACACCGTTCTGTCAACTTGTCCCATCAAAAAGTTTACCTTGTTAGAAAAACTTTTGACCATTCTAGAACCGTTATTGGAAGTAATTACTTGCAAAGTCTCATTATTCCTGCTGACAACTTCATTTACTGGAAAGACTTGTAGAAAGCTGTCTTCACCGTTTCTGTCTGACAACATCTTTAGTCCTTGTTGCCTGAAAACGCTTGCTGCATACTCGGCAGCTATGTCATAGCCACGAGTCGTTGCTTCTCTACCTTCAAGTAGATCTGAAGCTAGAAAAAGTAAGTGTGCACGTAAAGAATTTTCTGAAATGGCATTGTAGCCATCATCTATCTCTGTTGTAGTTAAACCAACTTTTGAGATGGCAAAGCAACAACAGATAATAAGAACAGAAGAAAGAACTATTCTTCTGACTTGTAGCCCAAAGTATCCTTCTGTCATTTACCTACTCGATGAAGCTTTACAATATTTGAAAGAGGTACTCCAGAAAGTTCACCTGCAATCATCACTATAGTCTCGCTTGGCTGTGCAACTTCAAGCTGAGTAACTGCCTGATCAATTAGATTCATCATCTGATCTGAGACTATAGGTGTTCTGAGCAAGTAGCTTTTAACACCCCAAACAGCAGAAAGCTTTCTGTAAGTGTCCATTACGTGAGTTAAAGCAATAATGGTCTGTCGTGGTCGCAGTGCCGCAACTCGCCGAGCCATCTTTCCACCTTCAGTAAAGACCAAAATTATCGGTGAGCCTACCTCTTCAGCAGCAAAAACAGCAGCTTCAGCTAATGCTCTGTTGTAAGAACCTGTATGTTGCCCAAAAAGTGAATATCTTGAAAAGCTTTGGAAGCGTTCTTTGTAAACAGCTTCTTCTGTAAACCTGATGATACGATCCATAGTCCTTACTGCTTCAATTGGAAAAGCTCCCGAAGCCGTCTCACCCGATAACATCACTGCATCTGTTCCATCAAGTATGGCATTAGCAACATCAGAAGCTTCTGCACGTGTAGGTCTTGGATTATCGATCATCGACTGTAGCATCTGTGTAGCAGTTATAACTATCTTTCCAGCAATATTTGCCTTACGGATAATCTCTTTCTGGTAGACAGGGACGTTTTCTGTAGCCGTCTCTATTCCCAAATCTCCTCTTGCTACCATGATTCCATCGACAACTTGAATAATATCGTCGAGTTCCTTTAGTGCCTCAGCCTTCTCTATTTTTGCAATCAGTGGAGGTTTAGAAGTCCCTTTTTCTTTAGCAATCTTGGCTATTAACTCTTTTGCTTCGATACAGTCTTTAGCTTTACGAACAAAAGAGAGAGCTACATAATCAACGTTATTTTCTATACCAAACTCAAGGTCTCGCTTATCTTTTTCTGTAATAGAGGGGGTTGAAAGTGCCACACCTGGAAGATTTATTCCTTTGCGTTCCCCAAGCAAACCTCCGTGCACAACACGACAAGTAACCTCTGTCTCGCTTATCTCTTCAACAGAAAGTTCCAGCAGACCATCATCGAGTAGTATTCGGTCTCCAATACGAACATCTTTAGTAATACTAGTGTAGGTTGTGCTGACACGATTTTCATCACCTTCTAATTCTTGAGTAGTAATAGCTATTTTGCTACCAGCAAGCAACTCTACAGCTTTTCCACCTTTTAGTTTTCCAGTTCTTATCTTTGGCCCGCTCAGGTCAAGGAGTATAGCAAGCGGTTGTTTCATATCTTCGCTTGCTGCTCGTAAATAGCCAATAACTTCAGCGTGTGATTGATGGTTGCCGTGAGACATATTCAGACGCGCTACATTTACACCAAACTCTAAAAGCTTCTTTATAGTTTCCAGAGAGCGAGTTGCTGGCCCAATTGTTGCGACAATCTTTGCACACCGATCTATCTGTAAGCGACAGATCATATTTCCAGACGGTTCTTTATTCTCCATTAGCCTCAATTCCATTTTTTAGATTTTGAGAAACTTCAGTTTAAGAAGTCTTCTCTTTCGTCTTGTTTAGAAAGATCAACTGGTGAATCTTCACTTTTTTGACTGTTTTCAATCCGATACTCTCCATCTGCCCAGTTACCAAGGTCTATCATCTGACACCTTTCAGAACAGAAAGGACGGTTTGGATTATCTTTCCAAGATGTTTCACGTTTACAAATAGGACATCGCATAAATTTTCATCTGTACTGGATAGTAGAAGTCTACTTTTTTACTCCTTTTCCAAAATTTTATCAAATACAATCTTCTAGCTTCGAGACTAGTTGCTTTGTCTAACTGCTTGTACGGTTTATCATGCTTCGGCAGAAGATCTCAGCCAAAGGTTTTATCTTGGCCGGGGATGAATGCGGCTCTTGAAAAGGCGAGCCTTCTCAACTGAGAGTTCCTTGGATATTAGGCGTACTGTTTCAGCGTCGATCTAAGCAGTCCCCCTTTTTCAAAACTGGGAGGACGTCAATTTCAAGCAATTGTGCATAAACCATATTATTTTGTATAAATAATGCAATTTCTTGAACTTTTTCTGATGAAATAGTCTCAATTGTGCAAAAATCTTCCCTGATTGCAGAAAGAAAGGCCATTTTGTGGTGTGGAATGCTCAAAAACTGATGGGATGAACAACAGACCTTACAGCTTTTACTCATTACTTATTGAACAATAAGCATTCTTTAATAAAAAATGCCCTTTTTATATAAGAGTTTGCTCTTTTCTCATAAAGAAGAGTCCATTTTTTATTAAAGATAAGGGAAATCTTAATAGGCTTAAGCCATCATAGAAGTTGCTACTATAATCTCTCGCCAATTGGGTTTTGATTTGATGGAGAAAACTCAATGCCCAAATAGATATCACTAAGATTTAAGCTACAATCTATCGAAGATAGATAGATAGTTGCTTGCAACCCAGTAACATCTGAAAATATCCACTTGTTTTCACTCTCCTTTGTTAATTGTGTGACATATGGCTGATGCTGAGACACTAAAAGATATTCACAGAAGCTTGGAATTGACTTGTAGTAGCTAAACTTCTCACCTCTATCAAAAGCTTCGGTACTTGGTGAGAGCACTTCCACTATTAAAGCTGGATTGAGCAGTGTTTTTACTCCTCCTATCTCTTCATATTCTGGCTTGCTACAAAGAGCTGTCAAATCAGGGTATCGATATGGTGGCCAAGCTGGCACTTTTACTCTTTGATCGCTGCCAAATAGCTCACAAGAGCGTTTTTTAAGTTGCAGTCCTAGCTCTCTTATCAAATTTACTGAAATTTTATTATGTTCTGGGCTGGCTCCAGTCATTGCAAATATCTGTCCATCCCAATACTCGTACTTGGTGTCGGAATTGCGCTCTATCTCAAAATATTCTTCCAACGTGTAATGCTTTTTGGCTTCTGAAGACATAGTCTATTTCCCTTCCTTAGCCCATTAGTTATATTTCCAGCAGAAAGAGCTATTTTATCACTCTTCGGCAGAAGACCTTGACCAAACTTTTTATCTTGCCTGGGGATGAATGCGGCTCTTGAGAAGGCAAACCTTCTCAACTGAGAGTTTCTTTGGATATCAGGCGTGCTGTTTCAGCGTCAATCTAAGCAATCTCCCTTTTTCAAAACCGGGGGGATGTCAACTTAGCAGTTGTCTTAAAGACCTACCGCTCTTTGCTGGAACTTATCCACCAAACACTTGAAGCTTTGCTGTAAACTTGGTAGAAAATAGACAAAATACTATAAGTAATCTGCTTTTTTTAATAGACTTTAAGCTTTATCTATAAAGTTTAATCTTATCTTTATGAAAGAAAGTCCATTCTTTATTGACTAATAGCCTTTATTTATCAACTAATCTCTTTTCTTTTACAGCTTATCTGTTTTCTTTATTAGCTATTGAACTAAGCCTCCCAAAGAAAGTAGTAGTTTTTCTCTTAAAAGGGCTTTTCAGCAACTTCTAAGCAATCTCTCTTTCATCTTCCTTGACATTTGATAGAGTGTTGGAATACTCTGCAGTCCCGTGAAGGGAAAAAAGCCAAAAACAGTAGCAATAATTCCAGCTCGCTATGCCTCTACCCGTCTTCCGGGTAAGCCCCTTCTCGACCTTGCAGGTAAACCCATCATTCAGCACGTTTATGAACAGACTTCAAAAGCTACTCTTGTCAATAGTATTGTTGTAGCAACTGATGATCAGCGTATCTTGACCAAAGTAGAAGAGTTTGGTGGTAAAGCCGTTATGACCAGCAGTGCACACGAAACGGGAACCGATAGGCTTGCCGAAGTTGCCCGCTCTCTTGACGCTGAAATTGTTGTAAATGTGCAAGGCGATGAGCCGTTTATCTCTCCAGAAACCATAGACTCGGCTATCTTGCCGCTTATTGAAGACAAAAATCTTCAGATGAGTACTACTTGTGAACCACTTGCACGAATTGAGGATCTTTTTAACCCAAATGTAGTCAAAGTAGTTCTCGACCAGAACCAAGACGCGCTCTACTTCTCACGCGCTCCAATACCTTTTCCACGTTCAGCCTATTTAGCCAGTAACAAAACTTCTAACGAGGATTTAGCAGTAAAACTTCTAGAAGAAAACCCATCTATTCTCTCAATTTTCCGCAAGCATACAGGACTTTACGTCTACCGTCGCACCTTTCTTTTAGATTTCACTGCCTGGCCGCGTAGCCCACTTGAACAGATAGAGTCATTAGAGCAGTTAAGAGCTTTGGAACGTGGCTACAAGATACGAGTTATTGAAGTTACACACAGTTCTCTTGGAATCGATACTGCCGAAGACCTAGCGCGTGCACGTCACGTGCTCAACTTGTAATAGATTAAACAGGATGGATTTATAAGTTTTATGCCAAAGTATATATTTGTAACGGGTGGGGTGCTTTCATCGCTTGGCAAAGGGATTGCCGCAGCATCTATTGGCTGTCTGCTTGAAGCAAAAGGACTGAAAGTTACTTTGCAGAAGTTTGATCCATACATCAATGTAGATCCAGGAACAATGTCTCCATTTCAGCACGGCGAAGTCTATGTTACTGATGATGGTGCAGAGACAGATTTAGACCTTGGTCATTATGAACGCTTCACAAGCGCAAAGATGACAAGAGATAACAACTGGACTACTGGTAGGATCTATCTATCGGTCATTCAGAAAGAGCGACACGGGGACTTTCTTGGAAAGACAGTTCAAGTCATTCCTCATATAACAAATGAGATCAAAGACGCTATTAAAAGAGTCTCTAGTGAAGTAGATGTTGTCATAGTTGAGGTTGGTGGCACAGTTGGAGATATCGAGTCGCTACCATTTCTTGAAGCAACAAGGCAGCTACGTCAAGAAGTAGGGCGACAGAATGCCATTTTTATCCATTTGACACTTGTTCCATTTATTTCTGCTGCAGGTGAACTCAAAAGCAAGCCAACACAACACTCGGTCAAAGAACTATTAGAGATTGGCATTCAACCAGATATCTTGTTATGCCGCACAGACCGCATGCTTCCACGAGAATTGAAACAGAAGATAGCTCTGTTTTGTAATGTTTCTGAGTCTGCTGTCATCACTGCTCAAGACGTGCCAACTGTTTATGAAGTTCCTCTTGCGCTTGCAGATGAAAATATCGATGAGTTGATAGTTGAGCTACTTGGACTGCCAAAAAAAGAGCCAGATTTGAAGAGGTGGCGTGAACTTGTAGAGATAATAAAGTGTGCTCCACAGAATGTAACTATTGGCATAGTAGGTAAGTATGTAGAGTTTGGCGATTCATACAAAAGCTTAACAGAAGCACTTGTTCACGGTGGAATAGCTAATCGTATTAAAGTCAATATTCGATGGATCGAGTCAGAAAAGCTTGTTACAGAAGAGAGTTGGGAAGACCATTTGAGCGACCTTGACGCAATTTTGGTTCCTGGAGGATTTGGGAAACGTGGTGTTGCAGGAATGTTAAGAGCTATATCTTATGCACGCCGACAAAAGATCCCTTTCTTTGGAATATGCCTTGGAATGCAGTGTGCTTCTATCGAATATGCTCGAAATGTCTGTAATCTTTCGAGTGCAGACAGCACAGAGTTTGATCCTGACACTCCATATAGAATAATTTACAGGCTACGCGACCTAGTAGGTGTTGAAGAGATGGGTGGAACAATGCGGCTTGGCTCATATGAGTGCAGACTTAAGAAAGGGAGTCTGGCAGAGAAGGTTTATGGTAGCGACTCTATAACGGAGCGTCACCGCCACCGCTACGAATTCAACACAGAGTATGAAAATATACTAACCGAGAATGGGCTTTCGATCTCCGGTCGTTCTCCAGATGGAAAGTTTGTAGAGATTATTGAAATTCCCAACCATCCTTGGTTTTTGGCCTGTCAGTTCCATCCAGAACTTCGGTCAAGACCACTAACTCCACACCCTCTTTTTCAATCATTTGTCAAAGCAGCCCTAGACCATAGAATTAAAGACGAGATGGTGAAAGAGAGTGGTGATGAGACAGAGCCAAGAATTGCAGCGATGGCTGCTGGCCAAGAGACTCCAAGTTGGGAGATAGAAGAGTAGACCAGAAAGCCTAGCCTGAAGATTCATCTTCTTACTTTAAGAGCTACTCTCCATTCTGTATTAGCTTCTGAAGTTTCGGCTAGGCTTTTAACTCTCAAAACTGTAAAATCTCTTGGCTTTTAGGCAATTAAGACTGAGATGGCTCAGCAGTGTGATAAAAGTCTATAGTTTGACCTTCATAGCAAGCAAAATATCTATCAACATTATCAAGAGTAACTATAGCACCAAAATGTTTGCGGTTTCCTTTAGATGGATCTCCACCCATAGTATCATTATTGATATTTACAATACCTTGACTGCTGTTGATGGCCGTTTGTAATGCAGCTTGAACATTTGCAGCTTGACTCTTATTCTCGTCACCGCCAGCCAATGCACCATAAACAGCGAACTTAACTACTAGTGTTGCCATAATATATCACCTTCCTATATAAAATTTGCTTCTCAACCAAGCAATGCGGAAATGATATAAAATAGCGGACATAGATTAAGAAGAGTTTCTGCTTTTAACGGCAATATTGATCCGTCAATTTACGGAAATGATATCCCATGGCTGCTCTTGTTAATCCATAGCCCAAATTTTTTCGATGCTTGGTAAAAATCTCATACATAAAATGCCAAAACTCTTCCCGTTCTTTGTCTTTTATGCCTAATGTAAAGAGTAGTTTTATAAGTGCTATGAGGTTTTTCCAAAGACTTGTACTCTCACTCTCCTCTCCATTAAAACTCTTGCCACTTCGCTCCAAGTAATCGAGCACCCGTCTGTAATATTCTTTTGAACTGTAAATGTTCTTGAGGATCGATTTGTAACCTTCAAGTAACAGGTTGCTATCCATTTTGGTTATAAAATTTAGTGAAGCATCTGTGTTGTTGCCACTACTTTGCTTCAACAAACGCCCTTCGCGGTCAAGGCGATGCCAAAGCTGTGTGCCAGGCAACGCGGCAAGTAGCCCAACCATTGCTAACGGAATAGCACTTTCTCGAATAAAGTTTATTTGACGCTCGAAAATGTCAATTGGATCGTTATCAAAGCCAACTATAAAGCCTGCCATAACTTCTAGCCCGTAGCTTTGAATCTTTTTGACTGAATCTACCAGATTGCGTCTAGTATTCTGTCCTTTGCGTGCTTCTTTGAGGCTATCTTCTACAGGAGTTTCAATACCTAGAAAGACTTGATTGAAGCCTGCACGACGCATCTGGTCGAGTAGCTCACTCTCGTCAGCAATATTGACACTAGCTTCAGTAATAAAGGTAAATGGATAGTTATGTTGCTGTGACCACTCTATTAAAGCAGGCATTAGTTGCTTAACATTTTGTTTATTGCCAATAAAGTTGTCATCTACGATAAAGACTTTGCCACGCCATCCAATGGAGAAAAGCTCATTGAGTTCAGCAATCATCTGCTCGTTGGTTTTGGTGCGAGGAACACGACCATAGATCTCTATTATGTCGCAGAATTCGCATTGAAAAGGGCAACCACGAGAATACTGTATAGACATTGAACTGTAACGCTTAAGGTCGGCAAGCTTAAAGTCTGGGATTGGACTTAGAGCCATAGATGGACGCTGAACGGCCTGATATACGCGCTTGGTGTCACCAGATTGAATATCCTGAACAAATTCTGGGAAGGTTGACTCAACTTCACCGATAAAAACGTGGTCGGCGGCTGGAACATCAGTAGTCGTGACATACGGCCCACCAAGTACTACACGCTTTCCATAGCTTTTGCACAAACCAATGACGCTATTTAGCGAATCTTTTTGCACAAGCATAGCACTAGCAAAGACCATATCTGCCCATTGAATGTCTGCTTTTGTTAACTGCTTGACATTCATATCTACCAGCCGCTTTTCCCAAGATGCTGGTAACATAGCAGACACAGTCAAAAGCCCTAATGGAGGAAACGCCGATCTCTTTCCAGTAAATGAAAGGGCGTGCTTAAAACTCCAATATGTATCTGGAAACTCTGGATAAATAAGTAGTACTTTCATGGCTCAACTCCTTTATTAAAAGCTACCCGTTTTAGTTTAAGCCCTTAGACTACTGAAATTAAAAAGCTCAATTGAGAAACATCTTGTAGTTTGAGACTTTTCCAGTTAGTGGCTCTCATTCCAATTTCAGTCTAAACCTAACCAGACAAAAAATAAACAGAAGCAGGCATTAATAGAATCCGTGTAACTTTACTTACTTTATTAGTGGAAACCTCTTCAGGAACATTGGGAACATTTGAGTAGTAGCTGATGGGGAGTCCCAGAGAGTTTGGCAACTCTCTGGGAGTGTAGAAAGCTTATAGAGCTTTAGGCGTAGATACCACGAAGTTTCAAGTCGTGGGCTACACGATCTATAGATCTCATGTAGGATGCTGTTCGAAGATCGACCGAATGGGATTCGGAGTAAGAAACAACATTGTTAAAGCTTCTAACCATTTTGTCCTGAATGATATCCATGACTTGCTCTCTCTTCCAATAGAAACCTTGACGGTTCTGCACCCATTCAATGTGACGTGCAACTGCACCACCTGCAGTAGCGAGAATGTCAGGGATCACATAGATACCGTGTCCAAAGAGCTTCTCATCGGCTTGTGGTGTAGTAGTTCCATCTGATGCTTCACAAAGGATTTTGCATTTGACGTTGTCTGCGTTATGGCTAGTTACCTGCTCGTGAGTAGCTGCAAGTATCAAGACATCACAATCGGACTCGATCAGTGTGCCATAGCTCAAGTGCTCAGCTTCTGTATAACCTTTGAAGGTCTTACTCTTACCAAAGTAGTTGAGTACTGAAGGAACATCTAGTCCTCCAGCTTTGTAAACACCATCATCAATATCGGCAATAGCTATGATCTGATAGCCTGCAGCATAGAGCATGGCTGCGGCTCTTCCTCCACGTCTTCCTGCACCTTGAATAGCCACTCTTGTACTGCTTGGTTCCATTCCAAGCTTCTTTGTAGCCTGTTCAATAACGCAGAGAATTCCATAAGCAGTTGCGTCAACTGCACCTTCCGACCCACCTACTTCTATAGGTTTTCCTGTAACTATTGCACTCTGAGTATGGCGTGCGTGCATGGAGTAAGTATCCATGACCCAAGCCATGACTTGTTCATTTGTATTTATGTCAGGAGTTATGATGTCGCGCTCAGGGCCAAGCACGTCTACCATCTCTGCTGTATATCTTCTGGTAATGCGTTCCAATTGATCTTCTGTATATTCCTTTGGATTTATTTTAACCCCACCTTTTGCACCGCCAAAGGGCACATCGACGATCGCACATTTATAGGTCATCAAAGCAGCCAATGCTTCTACTTCTTCCTTATCTAC
>JAEUQL010000930.1 GCA_016789295.1 Blastocatellia bacterium
AGTGCGGCTCCATTGGGAGCCTTGGCGTGCTCACTCGCACGATACAGCGTGCCTTTTACGATTGCGAAGTCTGGAGCTCCTGCCACCTTGTTGACCGCTGGGGTGATGCCAGACAGAAAGTCGCGGTACTTTGAGTTCTGGTGAAAGACCGTCCGAAAGACCTTGCGGTTGGTCTTAGCAGGTGCAGGAATGTCCTTGTCAGAGCCTCCTGCTGCAGGCGGAATCGGAATGCCACCCACAGGGTTCAGCTTCGGTGCGCCGCCTGAGGGAGCAATACCAAAGGCAGTCTCAAAGGCCAGCGCGACTTCGGCGAGGAGCTTGGACTTACCCGTACCAGGCGGACCCGACACCAGCACATTGCGGGATCGGGCCAGCAGCTTTAGTGCCAGTTTGCAGTCTTCACTTACCATTGCAGTACCTGCCTGCATTGGTGAAGTCTCGGTAGCCGATTACCGCCTGGTTGACAGGTCGCACTGCATCCAAGCAGTCCAACAATTCCTTGGCTACCACGGGATGCCACGAATTAGGTGT
>JAEUQL010000931.1 GCA_016789295.1 Blastocatellia bacterium
ACAACCACAACAATAGCTTTGTTTCAATTCCACTCTGGTACGATTAAAAGCTATCGACCCACAGAGATTAAAGCGGCGTACCTTAGTTTCAATTCCAATCTGGTACGATTAAAGCATATACTGCTTATCAATTAATTCGCCCTTGTATTTGGTTTCAATTCCAATCTGGTACGATTAAAGCATATGTTGTTGCGGAGCTGCGCGGCCAGCTCCCAGTGTTTCAATTCCAATCTGGTACGATTAAAAGTTCTCATGGTTGTTTTTTTTCAAGGTTATCAATTCGGTTTCAATTCCACTCTGGTACGATTAAAAGACATCTTGTGCATCTGAGTCGCCGAATAACGACGAGTTTCAATTCCACTCTGGTACGATTAAAAGTCCAGGCCAGAGACCTTGCCAATCGCACCAAGTATCGTTTCAATTCCACTCTGGTACGATTAAAAGGGAAGCGGGCGCGGCGGGTACGGAAATAGACCGGACGTTTCAATTCCACTCTGGTACGATTAAAAGTAGTGGTGTCACCTTCTTTT
>JAEUQL010000932.1 GCA_016789295.1 Blastocatellia bacterium
GCCTGAGCTAAGTTCTGCTCATAAGCTTCGAATGACTGCTCTTGCTGCTGATATTTCTTGAGCTTTCTTCCGAGGAATTTCAAAGGGTCTTTGAAACTCTCAGGTTTTGAAATCTTGGTGTTGCTTACCTCTTCTTCAAGCTTTTCAAAATCTTCTTTATTCTGAGGAAAGACATAACCAAGTGACTTTAAATGTTTGTGAACAGTCTTGTCAACCAGATTATTTGCATTTCCTTGCTCGTTTTTCATAAATGGTTTAGTTAGTAATTATTTGGTGACTCTGAGCTTTATTTCTGAAGATATCTGCTGCCCAATTGAGTCATTGAAGTTTTTAAGTATCATCCTGATATTTGATCTTGAAGTGCCCCACCGGCTTTCAAGATCATCCAGAACTTCGGTTGGAGTATTTTTGCCCTCCACATAATAATTGTACACAGTCCGTACTATGTCCGCGTTCCGTTCCGAAAGCTTCTGCAAGTGTTCATATACAACTTTTTCATTGTGACTTTCAACTTCCGGGTTCG
>JAEUQL010000933.1 GCA_016789295.1 Blastocatellia bacterium
GACCTTCTAATTTTTCTATATCAAACGACATGAATACCTCGGTTTATCTAGAGAGCGCATAACAAATGATTTTATAGTTTCTGGATAATTCCATGATGTTGGAAAGTAGTGTAGTGTCTCTACTCCACCAGTGTCAGGTTCTCCGAGTTGAACTCTTCGGCAGCCCACGTTGCTCTTCATACTTTTCAACTGATGGATACTTTTCGGGAAGAAACAAACTTGATGCATAGCGAAAGAGATCCCTATCAATAGTTTAGTGCTATCAACCTTACTTTTCCCACAAGCTGTTTAAAAATGATTTTTATTCTACCCCCACACATTAATTCTTGAAAAGGTTTTTCTACTTGTTTTCTACCCTTTTCTTTATTTGTTTCAAATACCTCTAACTTTACTTGTCTGAAAGTATCCAAGAAGGGTGGAAAAACTCTTGCTTTGGAAGTAATCAGGTGTTGATGTTTGAGTTCTTGAACCAGGACAGAACGTCATCGATGTTAGCAAAGTCAAAGATGGCTTCACCAAAAG
>JAEUQL010000934.1 GCA_016789295.1 Blastocatellia bacterium
AAAGATGCAGCGAAAAATTTTGCGATTATTGTCGGCGGTATCAGTGTTGGCGATTGTTTCTTTTGCGTTTGTAAGCGGAGCGCAAGAGCGAAAATTACCGCCGACGCTCATCACGCCATCGGCTTCCGTTCAGGCCGCTACGGGAGTCCAATTCACCGACGTGGCGAAAGCCCCCCGATTTAGCGGCGTTCGTCACACATCCCGCCCACGCAACCATTAAAAAATAGAAGCCAGCGGATCGGGCGCGGCCTGGTTCGATTATGACAACGACGGATGGCAGGACATTTATCTGGTCAATGGCGGAACGATGGATGTTTTGCGCGGCAAGGAAAAAGCTCCGCGCGCAGCGCTTTTCCGCAACAACCGCGACGGCACATTCACGGATGTAACTGAAAAAGCAGGAGTGGCTAATGAACGCTTTGGCCAGGGCGTTTGCGCGGGCGATTTCGACAACGACGGATGGGCGGATTTTTACGTCACCAATTACGGCAAAAACCGGCTGTATCGAAACAACCATGAC
>JAEUQL010000935.1 GCA_016789295.1 Blastocatellia bacterium
ATATGTCTCAACTCGTTGTAGTTTCAATTCCACATTGGTTCGATTAAGACTCCTACACCGATTTAATACATCGCCAACCTTTGCCAGTTTCAATTCCACATTGGTTCGATTAAGACAAGTCGTAGGCTGACCGAGTGTTAGCAGAGACCGGTAGTTTCAATTCCACATTGGTTCGATTAAGACTTAATCTTAATAATTTTATAAGTTCTAAAGCCTCTAGTTTCAATTCCACATTGGTTCGATTAAGACAGCTAATAAAAAACCTGCAAGGGAGATAATAGAATGGGTTTCAATTCCACATTGGTTCGATTAAGACGCGACGTAAGGAGATGTTATGCTAGAACGAATAATACGTTTCAATTCCACATTGGTTCGATTAAGACTACAGCCCAAGAAACATTTTTCCCAATCACCGCGAAGTTTCAATTCCACATTGGTTCGATTAAGACCAAGTATCTAGATTTTCTATGCAAGAAACACTATGGTTTCAATTCCACATTGGTTCGATTAAGACTCT
>JAEUQL010000936.1 GCA_016789295.1 Blastocatellia bacterium
TAAGTTATTTATTACAACCAAAAAGCAAAAAAATAGTCGGCTATTTTTTTGCTTTTCTATTTAGGTTAAAGCTAAATGAATAAAGCCTTAAGGCGAAAAATATCCTATCTACTTTTGAATTATTCCTAATCCGCAAGCTTACAATTTACGTTGCACCCGACTCCGGTTGTCGCTTCGCTTTCAACCATCGCGGGTGAACTAGAAATTGTAAGCTTGATACCATCTTCTAAACTTTCTTTTTCTTTCCTTACTCTTAGGGCAGTTCGGCGGCTCGCGCACGCGAGAGTGTCATAAATTTTGTGTTTTCATAAAGACTGAATACTCAGCAGATTATACCTCAGCAGCATAAAGCTTTGTATTTCAATAAGTTAGTAGGAACGACGCTTTCGGCTTAGAACACCTTAAGCATCGAGTTACACAAAATTTATGACACTTCCAGTACATAAAGAAGATCTGCTAAAAAAGCTCTTTTCAGCGATGAAAGGAGTGTATTTTGGAAGTTGTTCATCGATGCTC
>JAEUQL010000937.1 GCA_016789295.1 Blastocatellia bacterium
AGCAACAGCAAAAAAGGCCAACTTCTGGAAAGCTGTTACTTCAAAGTCTTCAAAGATAGCGTGTGATTTCTACTGGAGACCGTTGATACTGATATTTAGATTGATAGGTAAAAAAGAATAGAACACAATCTTCCATTTATAGAACTTACAGAAATACTTCTACTTGGTGTAGATAAAGCAGATAAGCAAGTTATAACTTTTGCATCTACAATAGTCTAATACACGGCTTTGAAAGTTAGTTCTGTATAAATTTCCTAATCAAATCTAAAAGACTTAACTACTTTTGATATCAATCAACGATTGTTCTGAGTGAGGCATTTGTGAGGTTATTGAAAAATGTTCCCTAACTCTTTATAGTATTTGGTGTTAACCCATTTCAACAGGTATTGACTTAAGCTAACTGATTGTGAACCTTTAGCTTAAATTCTTGAATAACTCCTGGTTCGATTAAGAATGCGACTTATGCTTTCCACAAACTAACGCCGTACTTCTAGATGAGTTTCAATTCCACTCT
>JAEUQL010000938.1 GCA_016789295.1 Blastocatellia bacterium
CGATCCTTCTGGTAGCGATAGAAAGGGTTGCGAGGGTTGGTATTTTCGACCCGGCGATCGGCGGAGATCCGATCTTGTTCCAGCACCTTTTTTGGTTTTATTCGCACCCCGCCGTCTACATCATGATATTGCCTGGAATGGGTGTGGTCAGCGAATTGATCTCGAATTTTTCGCGTAAGAAGATCTTTGGATACGAATTTATAGCATTCTCAAGCATCGCGATCGCTGTTTTCGGTTTCCTTGTTTGGGGACACCACATGTTCGTTAGCGGCCAGTCGATATATGCGGGCCTTGTCTTTTCGTTCCTGACGATGGTGGTTGCAGTGCCGTCAGCGATAAAGATGTTTAATTGGACGGCGACGATGTACAAAGGCTCGATCTCATATGACACCCCAATGTTGTATGCCATCGGTTTTTTGGGACTGTTTCTTATCGGCGGACTGACGGGTTTGTTCCTAGGTTCTGTCGGGCTTACTGTTCATCTGACCGACACCTATTTCGTTGTTGCCCAT
>JAEUQL010000939.1 GCA_016789295.1 Blastocatellia bacterium
TGTATGCACAAGGAAACCTGCTGAACCACAAGCCGGGTCAATTACATATTCCTTATTGCTTGGGTTTATCATTCGTACACAAAAATCAATTACAGGTCTTGGTGTGAAGTATTGCCCTTTCTTGCTTTTAGCAACATCAGGTATCAGGTATTCAAAGGCTTCGTCAATAATGCGTAGGTTTGAGAAAAACAGTTTTACTTCAGTGAGTTCTCCAACGCAAACGTTCAAATGTTCCGGTGTTAATTCAATGCTGTCAGAAGCTGCAAAAATCCCCTTCCATTCTTTTTTAGCATCATCAAAAAGTTTTCCTATTTCCCGTTTGGTTACATCTGCTGTTTTATACTGCCGAAACAACAATGCTTTATCCTTTCTGTTTTCTGCTTCCCATTCATCATACAGTTTTGCATAAATGAGTTTGAATATTTCAGTGAAACTATCTGCACCTGAATTTGCTAACACCAATTCCTCCAACACTTCAATAATCTTGCGTAGATTGAACTGCTTGTTTTCA
>JAEUQL010000093.1 GCA_016789295.1 Blastocatellia bacterium
CGATGCGCTCAACATCCCTGTAGGCCATCCTGCCCGCGAATCGCAAGACACTTTCTATATTAGCTGTGAACTTGCACTCCGCTCGCAGACCTCAAATATACAGATTCATGCTATGCAACGGCGCAACCTTCCACTGAGAATAGTTGCTCCAGGAAAAGTCTTTCGTCGTGATAATCCAGACCCAACACACAACCCAATGTTTTTTCAAGTCGAAGGTCTCAATATTGCCCGTGGTCTTACAATGGGAGACTTAAAAGGGACTTTGCAAACTTTTTTGGAGAAACTCTTTGGTCGTTCGGTAAAACTGAGGTTTCGCCCTAGCTATTTTCCATTCGTTGAGCCAGGTGCAGAGACCGACTTTAGCTGCATCTTCTGTGGTGGCAAAAATCCTTCTTGCCGCGTTTGCAAAGGTTCGGGGTGGATAGAACTTGGTGGTAGCGGAATGGTTCATCCAAATGTGTTGAGAGCTTGCAACATTGACCCTCAAGAGTACTCTGGTTTTGCCTTCGGCTTTGGTATCGACCGTATGACGGCAATGCTCTATGGGATTGACGACATTCGAAATTTCTTTGCAAATGATCTGAGATTTTTAGAACAGTTTCGTTAATAGAGCTAGCAGCTAATGGCTACTAGTAATAGTTTCAATAAAACCCCTAAACAGATCTCTACCCCTGGAATAAATTCATAGGTACGGGTCTGTTTTGTCATATTTTAGGTCTATAGTCTTTATGAAAATAAGCTACAACTGGTTAAAAGAGTTTGTTCAGATAGATATCAACCCACGCGAACTGGCTGAGAAGCTGACAATGGTAGGGCTTGCAGTAGATAGTGTCGAGCCTTTTGAAGATGACTTCATCTTTGAATTCGACCTTACTTCTAACCGCCCTGATGCTCTTTCACATTTTGGCATAGCACGTGAAGTAGCCACTATTACAGGCAAAAAAGCAATACTGCCACCTCCAAAGCTTAAAGAAGCATCAGAAAGAACTGCTGCTGTCTCATCAGTAGAGATCCTCAACCCAGAACTCTGTCCAAGGTATGTAGCAAGGGTAATAAAAGGTGTAAAGATAGGGCCTTCACCAGACTGGCTAGTCAAAAAACTTGAAAGAGTTGGCCAACGCAGCATCAACAACATTGCTGACATAACAAATCTTGTACTTTGGGAACAAGGACACCCACTACATGCTTTTGACCTTGACCATCTTGCTGGGAAAAGAATAGTTGTTCGTACAGCCCGTAAAGGCGAAACACTCATAACACTTGACGGTGTTGAACGTAAGCTGCGTGAAGATATGCTTGTAATAGCCGATGCTGAAAAACCTTCTGCATTAGCAGGGATTATGGGTGGAGAGTATAGCGAAATCTCAACACAGACAGAAAATGTTCTGCTAGAAAGTGCCTACTTTGTCCCACAATCTATACGCAGAACTGCCAAACTACTCGAAATGGCTACAGAAGCTTCTTATCGCTTTGAGCGAGGCACTGACCCAGAAGCTTGCATACGCGCAGCTAATCGCTGTACTGAACTCATACTCGACCTTGCCGGAGGAACCCTGCTGTCTGGAGTCTTAGACGTCTATCCTTCTCCTATCAAGAAAACTCCTATAGAACTTAGATCGTCGAGAATTACAGCTCTTACAGGTCTAGTAGTAAATTCCGATACAGTAGAGTCGATACTATCAAACCTTGGCTGTGAAGTAGATCCTGTCTTTAGAAGTGAACGCTGGAATGTAACTTCTCCATCATACCGAATCGATATCAACATCGAAGAAGACCTTGTTGAAGAGGTAGCTAGACACGTTGGCTATGACACTATTTCGTTGAACTTGCCAGAATGGAGCGGTTCTGGAAACTACCTATCTAATGAAGAGCGCAGAAGAAAATTGCGTGACACCCTAACTAGTATAGGCTACTATGAGGCTGTATCTTTTAGCTGGGTGAGACCCGAAGTAGATAAGCAGTTTAGAGATCATTCAAATGTAATCAAAATAGCAAATCCTATAGACGAAGAACGTGGCCAAATGCGTTCTTCCCTGCTTCCTGGACTGCTGGATGGCCTACTAAGAAATTTCAGTTTTGGTATTCGTAATGTAAAACTTTTTGAAATAGGAAAGTGCTTCCAATCGGCAGGTGAAGATTCTGGATATGAACGACCTATAGAACACGAGCGGCTTGCAATTCTTGCCACTGGCCAAGATAACGAGTACAACTGGCGACAGAATAGTCAACAGTTGGACTTCTACGATATTAAAGGTGTTATAGAATCTCTGCTTGAAAATTGTGGCATCAAGGATTATAAATTCCAGAGTGAAAACTTTTCTTACTTGCACCCAGGGCAATCGGCCCAGATAAGCGTTGGTGGTAGTCAAATAGGGTTGCTCGGACAGCTTGCCCCAGCCATTCAAGAAGAGTTCAAGGTTAAACAGCAGATTTTTGTGGCAGAATTAGACCTCGACTTCTTGTTTAGCCTCGCATCAATAAGCTTGAAATATTCACCGCTGCCCAAACTGCAGTCTGTCAGCCGTGATATCTCAGTCTTAATCTCAAAGAGCGTGAAGTATCAAGAGATTGTTGGTGCAATAGAAGCTCTTGCTCTACCAGAACTTGTGAGCGTTCGCCTTTTTGATGTCTATGCTGGCAAGAATCTTCCTGAAGATAAGCAGTCTCTATCACTAAACTTACGCTATCAACCAGGTGCAGAGTCTATGACAGATGAACAGATAAATAGACTCGATGAGCAGATAGTAAACCTTCTGGCGTCAAAATTTGACGCACAATTGAGACGCTAAACAAATACAACCCGTGGAGAATAATGAAGTGACAGCACTTACAGGGCTTGAAAAGTTCTCTCATCTGGAAGACAAGATATATCGCACTATTGAGCTTTGCAGAACTCTCAAACAGCAGAAAGACCATATTGAACAAGAAATGCTTCAACTGCGCAACGAAGTTAGAACACTCAGTGAAGAGAAAGAGAGTCTCAGTGAGCAGATAGAAAGACTTATTGCAGAACGCGATGCAATAAGAACAAAGGTAGAATCGATGCTTGAAGCTATAGCAATGCTCGATCCAGAAACAACCGAAATCCTTCAACAACAGTAGTTATGAAAGGAAAGTGTGAAGAAGTTCGGCAAAGAATTGGTACCGCCTCAAACAGTTGAAGTAAAGATCTATAACCAGACTTATACCATTCGTGGTGATGGTAATAGTGACTATATAATTCAACTTGCTGAGTATGTAGACCGCAAAATGAGAGAGGTAGCGGCTGAAACTATGACTGCTGACTCTCTGCGTGTCGCCATACTTGCTGCACTCAATATTGCAGATGAACTACACAAAATGCGCCGCAAACTTGAACAGCTTGACGGGGCACTCACCGAGCGCAGTGCAGAATGTGCTGAACTGCTCGACAGCCTCTTGCAAAAACCCAAAATAGTGAAAAAAGAATAGAAGAGCAGAGGATAGTGCTTATCAAAATGAATTTAGAAGATAAAAATAATAAGGTAACAAAAAGAGAGAATAATAGTTGGCACGCTAAGCAGCTATCTCTCCTGCACGAACTTTTTATCAGCTTAACTTCTACTCTCGACGAACCAGAACTCCTCAACAGAGCTTCTACAATAATCAGCAAAGGTTTTGAACGTTCAGTTGTAGCAATAAATATTCTTGATGAGAGTAAACAAGAATTTGTACTCACTGCTTACTCTGCAAAAGCTTCTAAAGAAGATATAAGAAGTCGCATTCCTACAGATCAAGGTGTCATTGGACAATCGGCCAAACTGCGTCAAGCCGTAGTAGTGCTAGATACTAGCCAATGCGATTTCTATGTAGAAAAGTTCTCTACCACTCGCTCGGAAATAGCCTGCCCAATTATTCATGGAGAAGAACTCTTTGGAGTGCTCAATATCGAAAGCGAAGTAGTCAACAACTTCACAGCCAATGATGTTAAAGCCGTCGAGATCTTTGCTGGTACCCTTGCCATAGCTATTCAAAATTCGCGAGCTTTTCATAGAGTAGAAGCTCTTAGCAAAACCAAAGATGCACTCCTTGAAAGACTCTCTCACGACTACCAGAACATCTTTGAAAATGCTATGCAGGGTATGAGTCGCTCAACTCCAAACGGTAAGTTCTTGATTGCCAATCACGCTCTTGCTCGCATTCTTGGCTATTCGTCACCTGAAGAATTGCTCGATATTGATATTCCTAAAGACATATTTGCAAAAGCTGATAAATGGCTAGAACTGATAGAACTTATTGAATGTAATGGTTCTATTACGGATGCTGAAGCACAATTTAAAAAGAGAGATGGGCAGATTATCGATGTAAAGATAAATGCACGAATCGTAAGAGATGGTCGAGGTCGCACTCTATATTATGACTCTGCTATAGAAGATATTAGTGAAAGTAAACGCCTGCAAAGAGAGTTACAGCGTAGAGAAAGAATGGCTATGATGGGAGAACTAGCAGCAGCCATTGCTCACGAGATCCGCAATCCACTTGCAGCAGTAATAAATTCAGCCGAAGAACTACAAGCCCGCTTTGACTTTTCGGGAACTAACAGAAGACTACTTGAAATAATTCTTGAAGAAGCTGAAAGACTTGAGCGTGTAGTTCGAGATTTCCTTATCTTTGCACGCCCTTCACAGCCGCGTTTTGCTGTTTCTGACATCAACTCTGTTGTAGAAAAAACTATAGAGATTGCAATTCAAAGTCAGCAAATAGATGCTCATAACCTAAAATTTAAAAAGAACCTTTCTCAGCACTTGCCACAGCTTTATATTGATTCTGATCTAATTTTACAAGTACTGCTCAATGTCTTTCTAAATGCTATGCAAGCCCTAAAACACGATGGTCAGATAGAAGTCTGCACCAAACTTGACCCTTCTCAAACAGGCTGGACACACGAACCTTACCTACTTATCGAAGTGAAAGATTCCGGAGCAGGTATCAAAGGCAAAGATCTTGAGCGTGTCTTTGAACCATTCTTTACTACTAAATCGAGTGGTACAGGGCTTGGCCTTCCAATAGCCCGTCAAATAGTCGATATGCACCATGGAATAATTACCATTGAAAGTATCGAAGGTACAGGAACTACTGTCAGAATATATCTACCTGTTAGTAGAAACATTGAATAATCCAAGCTACCTCATCTCTAACTAAAAACTTACTTATAAATGAGACTGTATAAACTATTTGATAACACCTTTTGAAAATATATTTAACGATGATTTATAACATCTCTATTGCTGTCAGTTGAGTAAAATTAGGAGTAATAGTCTTGAAGCTAACATTTTTAGGCGGAGCAGATGAAATTGGTGCTAGCTGTAGCCTTCTCGAAGTCGGAGAAAGCAAAATCTTGATAGATGCAGGCTTGCGTCATCATGAAAGATCTGGAGAAAGAATACCTGCTTTTAGTGAAATAGGTAGTAAATTAGACGCTATAATACTGACCCATGCCCATCTAGACCATACTGGCGCACTACCTGTTGTAGCTGCTACTTTTCCTAACACTCCTATCTATCTGACTCAACCTACCTTGGCTATTGTCTCTGTTCTACTACTTGATTCATTAAAGATCATGGAGATGGGTTTAGCAGCCGATGGCGAAGTACCTATTTACAGTCTACCTCAAATAGATTGTGCACTTTCAGCCTGCCGCCCAGTAGCATTTAACACACCTGTCAAAGTTAATTCTGATATAGAGATAACTTTCTCTCCTGCTGGACATATCTTAGGTGCTGCAAGTGTCGTAATAAATACAGGTGAAGGCTCCATTGTTATGAGCGGTGATGTTTACGGTTCTGATCAGATTACTGTTCCAGCTCTAACTATTCCATATCAAAAACCAGATCTATTTGTCATAGAATCTACATATGGAGGAAAGCAGCACGTCAGCCGTGCTCTTGAGGAAAAACGCTTGATAGACAGGCTTAAAGTAGTCACCGAAAATAAAGGTAGTGTGATAATCCCTGCTTTTGCCGTTGGCCGTTCTCAAGAACTAATCCTTCTGGTAAGCCGTGCCATTGAACAAGGACTATTACCTAAAGTCCCTATATACGTCGATGGAATGGTAAAAAATGTATGCGCAATCTATTCTTCTTTTCCTTATCTCACTACTAAATGGTTACAAAGACGGATTAAAGACAGAGGTAATCCTTTTTTCAGCTCAGACAGCCTTGTTACACCAGTCTATGACCACAAAACTAGAAAAGATATAGCTAACTTACGACCAGCTATAATAATCTCTTCGTCAGGAATGGTAACAGTAGGTAGTCCTTCATCCTTCTATGCTTCTGAACTGGCCAAAGATCCTAGATGTCTAATAGCAATCTCTGGATATCAAGATGAAGAAAGCCCAGGCCGTAGAATGCTTGAACTGGCCGAGCAAGGTGGTGGGGTGTTACCTACTGCTAATGGAGAAGTGAATCTTTCTTGTGCAATAGAGAAATATAGCTTTTCAGCACATAGTGATGCTTATCAAATAGCTAGCGAGCTACAAGCTAGTCAACCACGCAGAATAGTACTAGTTCACGGGGATGGTGGAGCCAGAGAAGCTATGGCCAAGCATCTATCCAACTTGGGTTTTAAAGATATACACTTACCAAATCTAGGCGGAGAGATAGAAATAGCTGGGAAGAAAGAAAAGCGTTCTCAAGTAGTTTTTACTGATAAAAATCTTGCTGTTACTGCCATTAACCAAGACAAAGAAGTTATAGAAGAATTTTTAGAAGAAATAGTAGGCCAAGAAACTTTTTCTCTAGTAGGAGATGGCAACCTTCAACCAGAACATTTAGAACCTTTAGCAGAAAAGCTTTTAGCAAGAGATAGTACTAGTAGAGCTTATACCCTCTCAGAATTACTAGTAATGGCTGGCTATAAACCTCATCAGATAACAACTGCAGAAATGGGTAGAATAAAGATAATGCTTAAGGCTAAAACATCTCCCTTTTCTCAAGATAAGAATAACAAGCTTGTTTGGAGACTTAGAGTACTGCCAGGCAACAGGATTGCTACTAAAAGCTCCCTACTTCCAGAAGCAGAAGTATCTAAAATTGTTAGACAAAGATTTGCTGCAGAACCAGGTCTTTACAAAGTAGGCATCAATAAAAGTAGTCGCAGCATTACAGTTAGATTCTACTTCCCGAAAATAGCAATATCACACCATAAACAGACGTTAGAAGAAATAACCAAAGAAACAGGGTGGCTAGTAGAGATCTCTCCTTCGGTTCATCAAGAAGAACTATCTAAGACAGCCTTGGCAACTATCCCTGAAGGGTGGCAACCACAATCTGTCTCTATTATGCTAGATAGAGAATTAGTCATTGTTAAAGTTCTCCATGGTGATAGTAGACTTTTTGATGACATAGATAGAAAGTTTCAGGAAAAAACAGGTTTTAGGTTAGAGATACAAAATCCAAATGTGATTAGTGTAACTACAAATACCACTGAAGCGACTGCTAGCAATAAAGTAATACAGAGACTAGAGATCAACGCTGCTTACACCAGAATAAAAGAAGCTTTTAGCAACCAGCCCCACCAATTACTTAAAGTTGGACTGAAAGGCGAAACTATAGAATTGACCTTTATTACACCTGAAATTGGAAAGCTCTATGAAGAGATGCTCAATAAATTAAGTGAAGAGATAGGCTATGCTTTACAAGTCAGACAGTCTCCAGATCAGATTAAACTGCAACAGACCGCCAAAGAGATACTGTCTAGAAAGTATAATTTAATAGGTGAACCCAGTGTTAATTTAGCTAGGCATGAGATAACGGTCAAACTCTCCAGTAACAATACTGATTCAAACAGTATTTTGGAGTTAAAGAAGCAGTTTTATTCTCTTACTGGTTGGGAACTACTAGTAAAAATCACCTAGCGCATTCTTGACTGAGTAGTTGGTAGCAGTTGACGTGATTCAACCAAATCCAAATCAAGAAATTTATAGTGATTGGGTTCGAAAGTCGCAAACCAGATAAGGCCAAACTCACCTGTACGGATCGGATGACGTGGATAATTATTCTCACTTGGATCGGTAGAAAGTGTCACCAGTACCCTTCCCCCAACTTCAATAATTGCTTCTTCTACTTCATTTTGGAGCCTTTCTGTGTCAGAAAGTGGCTCTCGGCCAAGCAGAGAGTACATACCAACTACTGACTCTCCTGTCGCTGGCGATGACCAATCAGAGATTGGGCGAACTAGTAAAACATTGTCACTGTCAACTATCCATGAATTAACTTCTTGTCGATTCGCTTTCCACATTTCACCATTAGTGTAGAAATCTGTTAGAATCTGCTTTCTCTCTGCTAAATCCTTCATCCCTCTTAGCCATACAAAGCGATCAGGGTTTTCAATGTCACGAAAAATACCAGGAAAAGTAGCACCAAGCCGCTTCTGTTCTTGAAATAGAACTGTTTCGCAGCGTTCGATCAATAGGTCTCGCTTGCCAGGCGTTGTAGTGTAGTCGCGTAGATCAATTATCATAAACAGTCCTTACTTTTATCCTAGTAGTTGTAAAAATATAGATGCTCACATTCTCTTCTACTTTAACAAGATTTGTAAAGCAATAAGTAATCCAGGTCGCTCTACTATCAGCAGAGTTGAAGCTATTCTCACAGTTCTTCTGTTTTCTTAAACAGTGGCCAATTATATAATGGCAAAATCTTTCAAAATATTTATATTAAAGAGGAAAAGATGGATCTCCAATTTCCAATAGGTAAGTTCAGTTTTACAGCTCCTCTAACCAAAGAAGAACGAGAGGAAGCTATCAATCAGATAGCTCAAGCTCCGGCAAGTTTGCGAAAAGCTGTTGAAAATTTGACTCAAGAACAACTCAACACTCCATACCGTCCTGGTGGATGGACAGTCCGACAAGTAGTTCACCATCTACCAGATAGCCACCTTAATAGCTACATACGTATTAAACTGGCTCTTACAGAAGAGCACCCAACTGTTAAAACCTATCTAGAAGATCGATGGGCTGAGCTAGAAGACTACAAAATAACCCCCGTAGAAACTTCCCTTTTGCTCTTTGAATCATTACATCAGAGATGGGTGCTGTTACTTAGATCTCTTCAAGATAGTGATTTTGAGAAAGCTTTCTCTCACCCAGAACTTGGACTTGTCAGCATTGATAAGAGTGTCAGCCTTTATGCATGGCATGGTCGTCACCACATAGCACAGATAACCGGACTTCGTGAAAAAATGAACTGGTGAAAAAGCCTTTCACTACAATATCGACCTTTCCTCATAATCGAAAGGTCGAGCCAAAATTTAACAATTCACGACCTTGTAGGTTTGGTAAAAATTTGATGAAAAGTCAAAAGACCAGATGAGCGGCAAAAAACCTATTTTTTCAATAGCAGTAAGAGAGATACCTCGTGTAAAGTTAGAATGTCTCAGGATAATACTCAAATAAGCTCCAAGTAAGTCTTAAAAGCGGCTTCTCATAAGAAAGTTTATGATAGATAGAATAGATATAGCCAAGTATTCAAATATAGTTGTACTGACAGGGGCGGGGATCTCTGTACCTTCTGGATTGAAACCTTTCAGAGGGCCTGGAGGGCTTTGGAATGATATAGACATTCTGAAGTATGCAACCGTTGAAGCTCTGCAGCGCGATCCTGCAGGGGTCTGGAATTTTGCTAACTACTTGAGAGAACAAGTAAACCTTGTCAAGCCTAATAAAGCACACTTTGCACTTGCTGAACTTGAGAATTCTTTACCATCTCATAAAGAGTTTACTTTAATCACTCAAAATGTTGATGAGCTTCATCAAAAAGCAGGCAATAGGAAAGTTGTCGAATACCATGGCTCGATCAACAAGACAAAATGTTCTAATAAAAAGTGTCACCTTCAACCATACAAAGACACACATTCAAGTAATGAGATGCCGCGCTGCTCGCTCTGTTCCAGTCCACTCAGACACGACATTATACTTTTTGGCGAAGACATTCCTTCCGATGCACAACTCAGAAGTAGCAGTGCCTTGAGAAAGTCTGATCTCTTTATAGCGATTGGAACATCTGGAACTGTCTACCCAGCAGCAGATTTTGTTACAATAGCCCGTCGTTTAGGGGCAACAACTATACTAGTCAATTTAGAAGATATTGAAGAAGGCGGCACTATGTTTCAACAAGTCTATTTGGGCAATGCAGAAGAGATTCTTCCAGAGCTATTTGGAGTCTGATCCTGCTGTCTTAGAAAGAAGGTAGAAGATGCCATTTGGAATAGATGATCCTGTCATAGGATATGCAACTTTTGCAGTAATAAAGCTTGGTGGATATAACCTCGCTGCATTTTATCTCAAATATAGATATCCAAAATCTACTATTCATCCTGTCTTTTCTGGTTTGACAAGAACAGTCTTAGGCATGGTCTTTGGTGCACTACTTCTTTTAGTAATAAATTCTATAAATCTTGCTGCTCTTTCTATCTTTTATCTGCTTCTTGTACCGGT
>JAEUQL010000940.1 GCA_016789295.1 Blastocatellia bacterium
TTTCAATTCCACATTGGTTCGATTAAGACCCCGACGTCATATCCCGAACGAGTGTTAGCAGCAACGTTTCAATTCCACATTGGTTCGATTAAGACCTTTGTATGCAATAGAAACAAGTCAAGCATAGCAGTGTTTCAATTCCACATTGGTTCGATTAAGACGGTAGTGTTTATGTCTACCGTGCTGTACTTGTTTACGTTTCAATTCCACATTGGTTCGATTAAGACTGGAATCTATATAGATTATTCCAAGATGCGCAATCGCGTTTCAATTCCACATTGGTTCGATTAAGACAGCCAAGTCCCACTCGGTTCAAGGCCATTATACAAGTGTTTCAATTCCACATTGGTTCGATTAAGACGTCTCGTACTCAACCAAGTTAGCTCAGGGTGAAAAAGGTTTCAATTCCACATTGGTTCGATTAAGACAAGATTCTTCAACAAGATGAGGTTGCATCCAAGTTTGTTTCAATTCCACATTGGTTCGATTAAGACTAGTGTGTGACTA
>JAEUQL010000941.1 GCA_016789295.1 Blastocatellia bacterium
AGATCATTTTTCGTGTAATTTTACCGAGTCAGAATAATATTTCAATGATTCTATTATAAGATCAGCAGTAGCTGTTTTATTGATCTCGCACTTGCCAATTTCACTTAACAATGAAAACTGAATGTTTCCTTTTTCATTTTTTTTATCGTGCTTCATTAATTCGATCAGTCGGTGCTTATCCATCTCTTCCAGCTTAATTGCTTTGTAATTAGATAAGATGAAGATGGTAATATCATCCAGATCAGATTTTTTCATTTTACAAATCTTAGATGAAAGATAAGCCTCGCAGATCATTCCTATGGCAATTGCTTCACCATGTAAAAGATGTTTTTTATTATCATGTTCTAAAGAAAAAGTTTCTATTGCATGACCAATTGTATGTCCAAAATTGAGTATTTTTCTGATACCGGCTTCTTTTGGATCGATTTTTACTACGCTGTTTTTGATCAAAACCGATTTTTCGATCAAATCATCAAATGAAGAAAGATCACTAAAATTTGCATT
>JAEUQL010000942.1 GCA_016789295.1 Blastocatellia bacterium
TAAGTTTTCTAAACTCTTCTCTGACTATTTCAAATTCTTTTAGTGCTTCTTTTTTTCTTCCTTGCTCAAGTAAAGCCTCTCCAAGCCCTTTTCTTACTTGGCTTATTCCAAAAGGATCTATCTGTCCCATCTCTATAGAAATTTCTATGCAATTTCTATATGCTCTTTCTGATTCAGGATACTTTTTAGCAAGTCCATAAACCTTGCCTTCGTAGCTACTAATTCGAGAGAGAAGAAATCTTTTTGATTTATGATCAAAATTTTTACCAAGATCTACAGATTTTACATTTTCAATTAAATTTATAGCTTCTTTTATATCTCCTCGTTGTGCAAAAACTGCTGCTAAAGTTGCTTTTGCATTAGCCCCATATGCCCATAAACCTTCTTTTTCACATATTTTTATAGATTCTTCTAAATATGCTTGTGAAAGGTATGGCTTATCAAGCCCAGTTCCAGCACGTCCAGCAGCTTGTAAAAATTGTGAGCTAAAAGCTGTATGA
>JAEUQL010000094.1 GCA_016789295.1 Blastocatellia bacterium
TCAGGTAGCGTATTAGATCCGTTTCAGAAAATGAAGCTGGAAGGTTTAATGGTTGTTTAAGTCTTAGGTGTTCAGGAATAGTTGTAAAGAACTGATCTATAGAACTAACACCCATATCTTCAAGCATCTTTGCCCGCTCCTCGGCTGAGTTCGGGTGGTAACGCATAGATTAGTGTTCCTTTCCTTCACTTAACAGGTCTTCATACTCAACTACAGACATAAGTGCATCGAGTTCTGATGGATTGTCTATTTTAATAACAATCATCCAACCATCACCATAAGGATCGTCGTTTACGAGTTCAGGTGAATCTGCAAGCTTTTCGTTTATCTCTTCAATCAGCCCCGAAACCGGCATAAATACTTCACTTACAGTCTTTACCGATTCCACGGAACCAAGAGGTTCCTGTTGAGACAAACGATCACCTACTCTGGGCAACTCAACATAGACGATGTCGCCTAGTTCTGATTGTGCAAAATATGTGATTCCAACTGTTGCCCTTTCACCGTCTACTCGAAGCCATTCGTGATCTTTTGTGTACAAGAGATTATCTGGATAGTTGCCCATCTTTATATTGCCTCCACTAAGTCGTGATTAGATTTTACTTCTTTTATAAAATGGAGTCTCGACTACACGTGCGGCTACTTCTCTGCCGCGAACGCAAACCGCAAACTCTTGACCAACTTTTGCTTTTTCAAAAGGCAGGTACGCAAGCCCTATATTCTTCTTTAAATATGGTGATGGGCTGCCCGAAGTTACCTTACCATACTCAACACCATCAACAATCACTGGATAGCCATCTCTCACAGGAGCACGATCTAAAACTTCAAAACCTACGATCTTGCGACTCACACCTTCTTCCTTCTGCTTTGCAAGTACTGCTCGCCCTATGAAATCGCCTTTGGCAAGCTTTACTATCCAACCAAGGTCTGCCTCCAATGCTGTAGTTGTCTCATCTATGTCATTGCCGTAAAGCATCATCTTGGCTTCAAGGCGTAAAGTGTTCCTTGCTGCTAGTCCTGTAGGAACCATACCTTTTGGCCTGCCTGCTTCAAGTACAGCATTCCATACTTTCACAGCTTCATCTGGTGCACCATAAATCTCAAACCCATCTTCCCCAGTATAACCAGTCCTTGTGATTATTGATGGAACACCTACAACAGAACCCTTTGTCATCCAGTAATACTTGACTTTAGAAAGATCTGCATCTGTTAAAGATTGCAGTATCTCTTCCGAAAGCTTTCCTTGTAGTGCTATCTGAAAATAGTCATTGCTTGAATTGATGACCTCAACATCAAAACTGTCAACTTGCGATTTGATGTAATCAAAGTCTTTGTCACTGTTAGAAGCATTTACACAAAGAAAGAAATGTTCGTCACTAAATCTATGCACTAAAAGATCATCTACAAAAGCCCCATTCTCTGTCATCAACCCTGAGTATTGTATCTGGTTGTCTTGTAGCTTTGAAGCATCGTTACAAGTGACTTTTTGAACCAAAGCTAAAGCATCTCTGCCTTTTAACTCTATCTCTCCCATATGACTTACATCAAAAAGTCCAACTTTGGTACGAACAGCTATATGCTCTTGCATAGTCCCTTCGTACTGAACCGGCATGTCCCATCCAGCAAAATCTACCATCTTTCCACCAAGCGAGCGGTGGATCTCATTTAATGGAGTGCGTTTGAGTTCAGTCAAGTGGTGGCCTCTCTTTCTGTAGCTTCTGCTCTCTACAGTTTTTGTAGAAATGTTGAGAAAGTTCTAACAAGGTAGTTTAAATAGAAGTCTGAAGCTAACATAATGATTTTGTAAGAGTCAAGAAGAGTAAATAGCTACCAGAACTCGGCTTAGCTACTTCAAAAAACATCCAAAACTAGAAACTGAAGAGAAGAAAAAACGGCCAATATTTTAGTTGAAAACTCAGTAGACTTGATTTATAAAATAACCGCCCTAACTAAAAAGTATTTTCTGAAGAGTTTATCTATGAGCCAAAATATTAGAGACCAAAAAAGAAAACTATTTAACAATTTTGATCCAACTGAATCTCTACATCCTGACAGCCCATTTTATGTTGATTATAGTAGTGTACGCCTTAGCAATGAAATTAACAGTCTATTAAACAATATAGAGTATTCAGATACAGCAACTCATCAACTTATTATTGGTCATAGAGGTTGCGGAAAAACTACAGAGCTTTATAGACTCCAGCAAAAATTAGAACAGCAAGATTATCTCGTAGTCTATTGCGAAGCAGATAAAATCATAGATATCAATGATGTCAAATATACAGAAGTTCTTTTAACAATAGTTCAACACTTAGTACAGTATGCCAAAAACAAAGAGATAAATATCGAAACAAACAATAGAGCTGCTACCCTTATTGAGAATTTAGTGAACTCTTTGAAAACTATGGAACTTTCTGGTTTAGAGGTTGATGCATATTTTCTAAAGCTTAACCTTGAAACTAAAAGTCGGCCAGATGCACGACGCGAAGTAAGAGAAGCGTTATCCCGTACACCTATTAATCTTTTAGAAGTCATAAACCAATACATTGAACAAGTTAAGCAGGCTGTACAGAAAGAAATTGTATTTATCGTAGACAATTTAGATAGAGTTTCAAGAGAGCTAATAAATGAAAGAGGAGATACAACACATGATGCCCTCTTCATAGATGCAGCCGATCTTCTTACTAGTATTAAATGCCATGTAATCTATACTGTTCCGACTGCTCTTGCACTTTCTAATAATGGTCCAAAACTTAGAGATAAATATACACACTGTTGTACACTACCTATGATTCCTGTCATTTTCCGTGATAACACAGCAAACCCTGAAGCAATAGAAAAAATGAAAGAGGTTGTACAAAAAAGAGTAGAGGAAGCTAATTACACGTTAGAGGAGATTTTTGCCGATCTAGAAATCCTTAACAATTTCTGCAAATTATCAGGTGGCGATGTACGAACGTTGCTTTCTATAGTTCGTCAAACCTTACGTAGTTCATCAAATATTCTTATTGATAAAGCTGATGCTGAAGCAACTGTGCGTGACCTAAGAGATAGTTATACCAGATCCTTCAGCCCAAATTCATGGGATAAAATAGCTGAAATTTACAAAACTAAAACACTAACTCAAAATCAAGAAGAGTTAAAACTTTTAGATAACCTCTCCATTTTAGAGTACCGCGATAATGAGGGTTACTGGTATGATGTAAATCCTGTACTCAAGCAGCATATAAAGTTTAGGTCTTTAACTGGTATTAGCTAAAATGGCAAGTAGACGTGTAAACACTTTAGCAGAAGAGAACGCCCGCAAATTTGAAGCTCTCTGTAACCTCGTAGATTTTGGACAGGGGAGCTTCACACTTGGTTTAGTAAAGTATGATGTAAAAACAGACCTAGACCGAATAGTAGAAAAACTGAGAGAGAGATTTCCTAAACTAAACATTGTAGTTGCAGAGCTGACACCTGAAAGTACAATAAAAGGCTCCAATGTTCTTGAAGATATAATAGCCTATAACAGCCAGAAGCCAGATCTGCTTGTTGTTACAGGTTATGAAACATTGCTAGTACCAAATGAACAACAAGTAACACTCAAAGATGCAATACAGCCGCTAAATTTTGGACGTAATATTTTTGCTCAAAGCTGTCCTTATCCTGTTCTTATATGCCTCCCCTTTCAAGCAATGCAGATTCTTCTTCGTTTTGCACCAGACCTTACCTCTTGGAAATCTGGTTTTTTTGAGTTCATCGGTTTTGAAAACTCACCAATAAATGCAATTTCAGAAGCAATAACATCTAATACTAATCTGTCTGCATTAATATCAATACAGCAGGCCAATATAGATAGAGTTAAGAATATATCTTCAAGCGTACTCATTCGAGAATTTATTGAAAGATTGCCAGAAAGTTTTCTGCACAAAATAGAAGAATATGAAAGATCAAAAACCAGATAAGCTAATCTCTTCTTTTTTCTTCAGATAAGTTTCCGACTGCAAAAATCTGAAAAGCTCTATCAAAGGTTCAACAATAGTGGGGTTTGGATTTTGCTGACCAAGCTCTTGATCCAGTACCTCAAAAGCTATCTTTAACAACTCTAGTGCCTCTGTCTGTTTATTTCGATCCAAGTAAAAAACAATTATATTCTTTAGTGTGAATATAGTTGCTGGGTGGTGCAATCCCAAAATATTCTTTTGTATCTCTAGAGCTTGCAAGTAGAGAGGCTCTGCTTGTTCATACCTTCCTTGACTGTAATACAATGCAGCAAGGTTGTTGAGGCTTGTGGCTGTAGAAGGATGGTTTAGTCCTAGTACTGTCTTGGTTATCTCTAGAGCTTGCAAGTAGAGAGGCTCTGCTTCACTGTATCTTCCTCTTAGGTCACAATAATAACCAGCCCCATTAAACAACAATCCTTGCTTTTCAAAGACAGAGGTTTTCTTAGAGTAATCAGCTATTTCATTGATATGAGCTAGAAGTCTGTTACAAGTCTGATTATCAGTATGTTCTGCTCTTGGAAAAGTCTCAACTAAAGCATCAACAATACTGACCACCAACTTCTTTCTCTCTTGTTCAGACAGCTTATCCTTGATTACCTCTTGTACCATTCTGTGTGTACTGAATGTCTTCTTATCAAAGCTCACATCTATGAGTGAATACTGAAAGAGGTTGTGAAGTAGAGCATTCAACACTGTAGGGTCATTGTCTACATCTTCAATCTTTATAGACTCAAGAGCTTCTGCCTTCTTCTTTCTAGAAGCTTCTAACACAGCCAAAAGGCATTGAGCTTCTATAGCATGAGCTTCTAAGTTATGTTGCTCTGCAACTTTCAAGCTCACTTTCAAGTAAGCTTCAGAGAGGTTTGTAAGTGCAAGATTTTCTGCAGCAATTCCTTGGAATTTAGCAAAGAGGGATACAAAGCCTGCATAAAAGTTTTTGTTAGGGCTTTTGATCAAACTGAGGCTCAAAGTAAAAGCTTGGTGGCCTTGCAGTAGAGCAAACTCGGCATTCCCCAAGTTTGCGTGGCGACCAACAGTTGAATAGAGCGGATAAAGTATAAAGTTGCTGTGAGACAGCTTTTTTAACATATCCAAACTTTTATTGTAGAAGAAAGTTGCTGATCCTATCCTTCCTTCATAGGATGCTATCTCACCCTGCAGAAAGACAAATTTTGCTAGGTTTAATTTATGAGAGAAGTTTTCACAAATAGGTAAGTAATTTTCTACAATGGGCTTTGCTTCAGTTTGTCTTTTTGTCTTTATCAAAACTTTTGCTAACAGATAAGATGTCGATTCAAGTTCTGTTTTGGCACTGTAGTGCTGAAATACAGATTCTACCTCTTTTAGATCTTTAATGGTTTGATCTAGGTTGTCAAGAGTAGCTATTGAACTGATAAAACTCTTTTTATTTCTAGCTCTCAATAGATCTTCAGGGATGTTACTAGACAGGTTTAAATAGAAAGAGACTAGATCAACTCCAACCTTGTCTCCACTCTTAGCTATCTCTTCAGCTATGACCTTAGCTTGATTTATGTAGAGGTTGGCTTGTGTACTATTACCAGCAACAGCAGTAGACAAGTAGTTATCTATTAATGAATCCAGCTTTTCATAACTATCGGCTTCAGCCAAGACAGGATTGAGGTCTACAGAACCTTCACTGCCTGACATCTCCAAATAGGTATTGTAGTCTGCCTCTGCTTGCTCTAGTAGCATAAGTTTTTGTGCAACAATAGCCCTGGCTAAAAATGGTGTAGGAGCCGTTTGGTTAGCTAATATATCTTTTGATAGCTCTTCAAACATATGTGCAAGCTGTATAGGATCTTTCTCTTTTTCTGCTCGCTGAACCGTGCTGTCTTCACTTTTTATTTTGATTAGTGGCTTTTCTCCTTTGGTACTATTTTGAGGAGGTTTATTAGGTAGCTGAAGTAGAAAAATAGAAAACAGGACTAAAATAGCTATAGCTGATACTGCGTAAATAGGTTTTTTTAAATAATCTATAAATAGTAATCTTTTTTTCTCTTTTTTAGTTACAACTAGCGGCTTAAAAGTAGAGCCTTGTGATGAGAGTACGTTGCTGATCCAAGCCTGCTTTTCTATCAACTCATTTACTACTGAATCATAGCTCTGCTTCGTATCTACTTTACAGAAATTGGTTATCTGTTCTATTTCAAGCCTAGTCTGCTCGAACTCTTTCTGTTCAGTTGCTTTATTATCAAAGTGGTCAAAACCAAGTTTCTCCACCAAAACTGCGTGTATCAACTTGATCAAGTCTAGGTTGGTGGCAAAATCTTCTGCTCCAATAATTCCTATTTTAAAATCTGGATCTTCTACAAAGGCTTTTTCATAATCCTGCAGCTTTTCTACTGACTGCCTTCTGAAAAAGCTTGTATATTTAGGGTACTTGCCCAGTATTGAAGACTGTTCCATAACTCCTCCAGAACTTCTCTTCTCAACGACCAGACACTCAAAAATAGCCCAAGCTAACCTTCACCTAAGATTCAGTTTTTGTAACTATCAAAGCAAAATTTACGGGAAAATTATTGAGATAAATCTGTAGCCAAGATTGGAAGATAGACAGCAGAATTCTAACGAACAATATATTCTTTTTCAAGCCTATTTTTTATATTCTCCGGATTATTAATTAAAAGTTCTACTGTATACACCAGACATAGAGATTATACATTAACTATCAAGAGTTTAGATGTTAACTACAGACGCTTAGTAGAGAATTATCCAAACTCTTACAGCTCTATATTTCTCAAAACAGAAAAAGCTACTACTACAAAAGCAGAAAAAGGTCAAGCTTGGCTTATTTACTACTTGAGTTAGAAAGCTCTTTTAAGCTGATTCTGAAGCAGATTCTGGTTTTTCGCTACCTGTTTGGCTCTTGTAACCTGAGAGCAACTGTTGGCCTTCATTGCTGCGGGGATCGATTGTTCGTATATGTTTGCGCCCTTTCATCTCCCAAATGGCAGTTACAACTCCATTTTTTTCGACAGCATTATATGTGATCTCGTTGTCTGACATTCTTTAGAAAATCCTCCAATAGCTTAAAATTTCGGGCGTATTTTCTCACAACGGAGTTGAAATTGGAAGCTAGCAAATCCGGCAGAAACACTTATTTCAAAGATTTTGCGCTCTCTGGTTTTATGAACAGCTTTTCTGCAATCTCTACGTTAAATTCTCTTTCTTCGTAATTGATCCTGAGAACCTGCTGACCGTCTTCAAAAAGGTCTACAACTTGAGGGCTTTTGATCCCATTTATCTCTACAAACTTATAGAACCTGTTTTCTGCTAATGTTGGTGTTGCTGTGTTACTACTACGTTTTGGAAATCTTACAGATAGTGGTAAGCGTGTTTGAAGGTCAAAAAAGAGTTTTATTTGTTCTCCATCTGAAAAAGTTATCTGCACTCCATCGCCAAACTGCCTAGTCCATATCTCCTGTTTGGGTAGATAAGAGAGCGTCACGCCTTCTGCCATCCATCCGCCTCTCAAAATATGGTCTATCTGGTAGCGTAGAGATTTAAGAAACATCTGGCACTGTTCTTCGGTCTGATCGCGTAGGATCTGAGAGTCTGAATCATAGACCCATCCTCGCGACCCAGAATTGCTCTGTATGTAGCGTCTTCCTCTGCCTTTGAAATCTACTCGCTCTTTTTCGGGAAGTAATATGTAGTTACTAAAAGACTGTACTTCTAGAGCTGAAGGATTAGAGTTTTTATACGGTACTATAATTCCTCGTGATTTTTCGCTCTTTACACTTACATAAGCTTTGTCACCAAGGGCTTTTATTGCATTGATAATTAACTCTTTTGCTTTCTCTTCTTCAGAACTGTTTGCTAAGGAATATGTAAATGAGATCAATATAATAGGTACTATTAATAGATATTTCAGCATTGTTGCTCCTTGGTGTAGCTACTTTGCACTTGCAATCATTTTCAGCATTTTAGGGGTAGCAAGCCAACAAAGTTCTGCCGATAGTTCTGGCTGGAGTGAGACGAGTTTTAAGCAAGCAACTCCACCTTTCTTCAACAGAATGGCTCCTCCGCTGCTGCCAATAAGGTTTGCTGCGAGAGTACTAAGATATGGTTCGTGTCCAACTACAAATAATGAACTTTTGATAGCGAGTGAAGCGATCTCTTTCTGTAAAACCTCCTGTGGGCTGGAAGGGTTGAGGGCTGGTGTAACTCTCACCTTGTCTGAAAACTTACATCTGTAAAGATCGCATATAAGAGCAGATGTCTGTTTTGCTCTAACTAGGTTGCTTGTAAGCATTAGGTCAAACTCTGGAGCAAGTTTCATCAGCCCTTTGGTTGCTTCTTGCATCTTTGCGTAACCTTTTGCAGTCAAAGGGCGCAGTTCATCAGAGCCGCTCCACTCTTCACGTTCTTCTGCTATGGCATGCCTTATCAGATAGATCTGCATAGACTCAAGATAATGTTTCAACAACCGTCTTTACTGGATTTAAGCAGCTAACGGTGATCTCCTTGTTGACTACATCAACATAGAAGCTATCGCTATTCTTCCAAAGATTGGTAACAGGAAGTTTCACCTTTTCATCTATTGTGCGCTTGAGGAAGCGAGCACCATAGGCTGGGCTGAATCCTTGTTGAACTAGCATGTCTATAGCTGCATCGCTGAGTATCATCTTTTTGCCCTTCTGTTCCATCTGCTTTTTAATACTGTTTATGTAGAGTTGGGCTATCTCTTTTACCTCATCTCTTGTCAAAGGAGAGAAGACAACTATCTCGTCTATACGGTTTCTAAATTCTGGTGAAAAGCGTTCTTCAGCAGTTTTGATCACTTCGCGTTTTATCTGTTGCACCTCTGCTGTAGTTTTTGTTCCAAACCCTAGAGGCTTCATATACTTTTTGAAGTTATCGCTTCCAAGATTTGATGTCATAATAATAATTGCATCTGAGAGATAGACCTTCTTGCCTCTACCATCTGTAAGCCATCCTTCATCAAAAGCTTGTAGGAAAAGATTTAGAAGATAAGAAGAAGCTTTCTCTATCTCATCTAAAAGCAGCACAGTGTAAGGATTATCGCGAAGTTTTTCAGTAAGTATTCCACCTCTTTCTGACCCTACAATTCCTCTAGGCATTCCTATCAGTTTCTCAACTGCAATTGTGCCGTCCTGGTATTCAGACATATCTATTCGGATCATCTTGCTTTCATCACCAAACATGTACTCAGCGACAGCCTTTGCAAGCTCCGTTTTACCAACACCTGTTGGTCCTAGAAATAGAAGCACTCCATCTGGTTTGTAGAAATTCTCTTTGAGAGGGCCTTTGTTTAGCCTGAGTCTTTGTGCAACTGCACGAACAGCATCTTTCTGTCCAACTACCCGCCCTGCCAGATCTGCTTCCATATCTTTGAATCTTTTGTTTACGTCACGAAAGATCATATCGCGTGGAATTCTCGACTCTTGTGATATCACATCAATAACGTGTTCTGGAGTGACTACTGGAGAGTCTGGGCTGTCTATCTCTACTTTGACGGCAGCAGTGTCGAGCCAGCCTATGACTTTGTCTGGCAGGTGTAGGCTGCGGATGTAGCGTGACGACATCTCCAAAGCTGTCTCCAAAGCTTCGTCTGTTATTGATACAGAGTAGTTGTGCTGAAGTCTGTTTCGCACACCGTGCAAGATCTTTCTTGTATCCTCTACAGATGGCTCTTCTACACGTACCAGACGGAACCTGCGTGCAAGTGCTTCGTCTTCGGCTATGTACTCCTTATACTCGGTCATTGTGGTGGCTCCAATTATCCTTATCTCACCACGAGCAAGTGCTGATTTGAACATGTTTGCAGCATCGGAACTGGCTCCAAGCGCAGACCCAGCACCAATTATGGTATGTGCTTCGTCTATGAAGAGAACGATATTTTCACGCTCTTTGACTTCGTTGATGATGCCCTGGATACGTTCTTCAAACATGCCTCTGAGCATCGTGCCAGCCACTATGCCAGAGATCTGTAGGTTCACAATGTGTGCATTGCGCAGTCTTGCAGGTACTTTCTCTGGTTCAAGCTCTATCAACCTTGCAAGCCCTTCCACAACAGCAGTTTTTCCAACGCCTGCTTCACCAATAAGCATTGGTGAATTTGCCCTCTCTTTGTGGCAAAGTATCTCTATCATTTGGCGAATTTCTCGCTCTCTTCCTATCACAGGCGGAATCTTGTCTTGTCTGGTGAGTTTATTTAAGCTGACTCCAAAATGTTTTAGATATGGAGGAAGTTCGTATTTGCGTCTTAATCGATCTTCTTTCTCTTCCCGGCTTCGTAGTCTTGTTGCAATCTTTTCAGCGATTACTTCTGGCTCGGCTCCAAACTTTTTGAGAACTCCTACAGAGCTTCCACTCTTGTTATCAAAAAGAGATTGGAAGAGATCTGTAGAGTCAAT
>JAEUQL010000095.1 GCA_016789295.1 Blastocatellia bacterium
TACGTGAAATGGCTACTCAAGCACAGATCCAAGCTCTTCAAGCACAGATCAATCCCCATTTTCTTTTTAATTGCCTCAACCTGCTAAATTCTTTAATTAGAACTGACGCAGAATCAGCACGACAATTGATGCAGAAACTAGCTACTGTCTTTCGATATACATTAGATAGTACTTGTAAAGAACTAGTCTCTCTTCAAGAAGAGATAGATTTTGTCAAAAACTATCTCGAAATAGCAAAAGCAAGATTTGGAGAACGGCTGAGCATCTCGATAGCAGTTTCTCCAGAAACTACTACCCTGCCTGTACTGCCAATGTTGCTACAGCCACTAGTTGAAAACTCCCTTCATCACGCAATAGAACCCAAAGTAGGTAATGCAAAACTTGCTGTCTCAGCCAGTATTCAAGACAACAAGCTTAAAATAGAGGTAGTAGATGACGGTGTAGGAATTGATAGTAAAGAGCTTACAAGACTTCAAAATGGCCTTCTGCTTACTCCAACTAGTTCCCACACCCGTTTGAGCTTGAAGAATATTTCAGAACGTCTACGTATAAACTATGATTGCGACTTAAAAATTGAAAGCCAGCAAGGTCACGGAACAAATGTGACTATACTGATCGATCTCAAGAAACTTAAATACAAGGAGAAAAGTTTGTGAGAATTGTCATTGTTGACGATGAGCCTTTTGCAAGAGACGAGCTAAAATATTTACTTTCTCTTCAACCCGATGCTGAAGTTGTAGCAGAAGCTAGCGATGGGCTGTCAGCAATTGAAATAATAGAAGCTACTAGACCCGATCTCGTCCTACTAGATATACAGATGCCAGGGCTGAACGGGTTTGAAGTCCTTCGCACACTTAACCTTGAGCAGATGACACAGTTTATTTTTATTACAGCTTATGATCAGTTTGCTGTACGTGCTTTTGAAGTTAGTGCAATTGACTATCTACTAAAACCTGTATCTGAGGAACGTTTTGCACAAGCCCTTGAGCGTTACCGTAAAACTGTTGCAGTGCAAAACAACAACTCAACTATTGAGCAGCTTAAAAATCTCCTTTCTTCACTTCCAAACCAACAGACTTATGCGCGTACTTTAGTTGGTCGCAAACGCGAAAGAATATTTTTGATCCCCGTAGCTGACATTTTTGCTGTAGAAATGGAAAGTCAAATGGTCTACATAGTGACTGAAAAAGAGCGTTATTGGAGTAACGAAACCCTGTCGGGAATAGAATCTAGACTCAATCCAGAAGAATTTATGCGAACTCACCGACAATCGATTGTGAGAATTGATGCTATTCGTGAGCTTGAGCCTTTACTAAATGAAAGGATGCTTCTCAAGCTTAAAAATGGGCATGAAGTAACAGCCAGTAGAAATCATCTCTCTGAAATAAGAAGAAAATTAGGATTATGATATTGCATTTTTAATGAAGGAGTTTACAAACTTGTGGAAACAGACTTGTTGATAGAGTTTTTATAGAAGATGTTAACTTTTCAAACGGTTGCCATCTGGAACTAGTAAAAATACAAACCCAGTATAAGTGCTGTATGTTTGAAAATATAGTTTGGCTGCAGAAAAAATTGTGCTGCTCATCGACATTTAACGTATAATCCTGTTTTGTCAAACCCTCAACTTTCCGTAAAATGGTGAAATCAATGAGAATAAGAATTACATTACTACTTTCTTTTTTTCTTCTGTTACTCGGTTTAAATCCAGCTTTAGCACAGGATGTGAAAGAACCCGCAACTGGTGTCTCATTCCCTTCGAAGACAAATGCCAATGGGCGCGATTTCACAATTACTGGTACAGGAGTTCGTAAAAAATTCGGCTTTAAGGTCTATGCTATGGCCTCCTATCTTGAAACAGGAAAGCTCGACAGCTCAAAAGATATCTATGGCCAGTTAACTAGCGATGGTGCAAGCAAAATGATTATTATGCACTTTGTCCGCGACGTTGATGCTGGAAAGATCAAAGAGACTTTTGAAGAAGGTATCAAGAAGAACTTACCAAACTACGAAAGTTCACCCGCCAAAAAAGATGCTGAAACATTTCTCAATGTTCTGACCGAACTCAAGAACAATGACAAGATGCAGTTGAATTGGTATCCAGGCGGAGAAGTACACTTGAGCATCAAGGGACAAGGAAAGTTTGCTTTTAAGAACTCTGCACTTGCATCCGCTATATGGTCAATCTGGTTTGGTCGTTCACCTATAGCAGGAGATCTGAAAACTAGCCTTGTTGCAAATGCTAAATAGCACATTAATTAATTTGTAGGAGACCCTCAATGAAGAATATCAGAGGATGTAAAACATGGAAATCGGCGGTCTCAAGAACACTTCCGATGTTTGCCATCATTCTTACCATACTCTTTCTTAGTTCCACTGGATACGCCCAGGGAATCAATTATCCGGTAGGCAGCCCTACTGGAACTAGCGGTACAGGTAACGCAAGAACTGACCCAGATAATCTCTTTATCAGAAACAATATTGCTGGTCTTACAGAAGTCCCAATGACTGCTGAAGAAGAAAATTCTGGTAAAGTGAATGAATCTGGTAATAGTAAACTGCGACTCTCAGGTGAGTTTCAATTGTCGTTCTATAGTTATGAGAGAGTACGCAACTTCCCAAGCGCACTTCCAGGCGGTTTTGGGGCTGAATCCAGAGCTAACATAGTCGCTCCAGGAGCAGCAGGCGAAGTTACATACACTACAGGAAATCGCAAGTATGCACTTGCAATGGGTACTTATCAACTGTTTGGTTTCTCAAGTAAGATTGAAGATAACCCAGCCGATCTAGGCCCTCGCGCACTCTTTTTTGATGCCAGAATAGCTTCCAATGACTTTGCTTTTGGTGGAGCAGTAAGGCTTCATAAGAAGCTTTCCGTAGGAGCTTCTTTCATCTTTGGTCGTGCATTTCTCGACTTGGAAGCACCAGCAGCATCAACACTACTTGCAGGAAGTACAGCAATCTCAAGGTTAGATGTAGATGCAGTAGGTGCACCAGGAGCAAACGTTGGTATTCACTACAGACCAACAGAGAAGGTCAGCATTGGCCTCAACTACAAGAGCAAGCGTAGCTATGACCTGGAAGGTAACTTCTCAACCTTTGCTGTGAGACCTACTCCAACAGGCAACCAGTTCATTCCTGTCAACCCACAGGTAAGAGTTGATATTGATCTACCAACCGTTCTGGAAGGTGGAATAGAGATCAAACCGAACGAAAAGATCATCTTTGCTGCCGACTATAGATTTTATGACTATTCTGACGCACTACAATTAATCCAAATCAGATCGCAGCAAAGTGGTCAGGAGATTGCAAACCAGGCAGTCTTTGCCAAAGATGTTCGCTCAATCCGTTTGGGATCTATCTTCAAGCTGAGTGACAAAACCAAACTACAGCTTGGCTTTGCTTACACCACCAACGGCATCCCAGCAGGTAACGTAAATCCAGGACTAATCAATACAGGTGGATCAGACGTTAGCGGTGGTCTTAGTAAGAAGATAGCTGGATACTGGTTTAATTTTGGTGTTGCAGGAATCTTTGGTCGCGAAAGAAAGATCGAAACTGCAAGAAACCCAATCTTCCCTGGCACATACAGAGGAAAGGGCGTTCTTTTCGGATTCGGACTTCGCCTCTAAACCTCTTAACTACTTCCAAAATAAAGATAGCCAAAAGAGTTTGGCTATCTTTATCAAAATCTCTTATTTAGAAACCTATTTTTATCTAGCTTACATTTCTTGATTTTCAACCTAAAGTTGACTTATTTTTTGTAGGCAGAATACATTTTTGCACGTTCTAGTGTTTCTTAAAGAGGTTTTTTTGAGGAATTATTTGTGAAAATAATCAGCTTAGAATATGAGAACAGAGCCACTCAATGGAAACTCCTACCAACAACCTTTGGTAACCTCACTCTTTTGGTTGGAGTATCAGGTGTTGGTAAAACCCAAATACTCAAGTCGATCCTTGACCTGAAAAAGATAGCAAATGGAGAATCATTGAATGGAGTAAAGTGGAATATAAAAATTAAAATTGGTAAAGATGAGTATACCTGGAAAGGTGAATTTGAGTACAAAACAATGTCTTTGGAAGAACATCTATTGGAAGAAATTCCTATAATCTCTCGCGAAAGACGATACAAAATAAAGAGTGAAAGTCTTAGATCTGAAACAGAAGAGCTTGTGAACAGAAATGAAGGGTCTATAAGTTTCAAAGGTAATAAAACCCCTAAACTTTCTGGCAACAAAAGCATTCTGGAGCTTTTTAATGGAGAAGATTCTATATCAGTAATACAGTCTGGATTTAACAAAGTTATTGATGTAGAAGCTTTCTCTCCTATTCCTCATAGTTTTTTGGCGTTTAGTCTTCTAGGTGATGATGATTTTAAATCTATGCTGAAAAAGCACGACAACCTAGAAAAAATAAAGTCTTCTAGCTTACCACTGGAACTAAAACTTGCTCTAGTTTACAAGAATGAACCAAAAGCTTTTAATGAAATCAAAGAGCATTTTATAGAAATTTTTCCCCAAGTTGAAGACATAAGAGTTGAACCACTCAAAAATAAAGCCTCTTCACTTCTCTCCTATCCACTTTTACAGATCAAAGAAAAAAATGTAGAAAAATGGATACTTCCTAACAGAATTTCATCTGGAATGCGTAAAACTTTGGCTTATCTTAGCTACTTTTATTTATCGTCAGAAGAAACTGTTATCCTAATAGATGAGTTTGAGAACAGCTTAGGAGTTAATTGTATAAATGTATTGAGAGAAAACTTGATAACCAATTCTCTACAGTTCATTATCACAAGCCATCATCCATATATAATCAATAATATTAAGCCAGAATTTTGGAAGCTTGTGACCCGCAGAGGTGGAGTTGTCAGTACACACAGTTGTTCAGAACTTGGGTTTGGCAGATCACACCACAAAGCATTTATACAGTTGATAAATAATGACTTTTACACTGAAGGTATTCAGATACAATGAATATATACTTTCTAGTTGAAGGAAAACGTACAGAAAAGAAAGTATACCCTAAATGGCTAAGCCACCTTATTCCAACACTTAGTCGAGTACAAACCTATGATCAAGCTAACAGAAATAACTACTGTTTAGTGAGTGCCGAAGGCTTTCCAGCAATACTTACTATTCATCTACCCAATGCAATAAAAGACGTAAACTTACACGGTAACTATAACTATCTTGTAGTCTGCTTGGATGCTGATGACACTGACGTAAAAGGAAGTGCTAGAGGTAGTCAACAATGAAACTATTAAAAAGGCAGAGTTTAAAGTAATTGTTCAAAATAGAACTATTGAAACTTGGTTCTTAGGAAATCGGAAAGTAATTCCCAGACAACCACAAAGACCTCTTTTACGTAAGTTTCTAGAATTCCATGACATTATCAGCCAAGATCCTGAAGAGATGGGAATTTATCCAAAATATTCTAATCATTCTGTTTTTCACCTTGATTACCTAAAAGAGGTTTTTAAAGAAAAAAATCTCTCTTATAGCAAGACAACTCCTCAAGAAGTCACTGAGCCATATTATCTTGAACAGTTGATCAGGAGAAGAGAAGAAACTCTCCAGATGGAAACTTTTGGAGGGTTTCTTGACTTTTGCAATGGAATCAAAGAGCAGCTCTCTTAAAAGCTCCTTACTCTTTATAAGAAGGGTCTTTGCGGTCGAGTTTGCGTAGCAAGCCAGGCCAGACCAGTGCACCACCAAGATTTTTTGTCACTACTTTTGCCTGTGCTTGAATACCTTTAAGAATAATATCTGGAACTGGTATCAAGTCTCCTCCACCAGCCTGTGCACGAACTTGTATCATGCAAGAACTCTCCAAGATATACATATAAAGAAAAGCATCAGCTACAGTTTCAGCGCACGTTAGAAGGCCATGGTTTCTAAGGATCAAAAAGTTCTTGTCTCCAAGATCTGCCACAAGGCGTGGTTTTTCGTCTTCGTTTAGTGCTACACCTTCATAATTGTGGTAAGCGATGCTTGAAAGTGCAAAGAGAGACTGTTGAGAGATTGGCAGAAGACCGTTTTTTTGTGCAGAGACGGCTACACCATTGATGCTGTGAATATGAAGAACACACTTTGCGTCTTCTCTTGCTGCATGTATGGCACTGTGAATAGTGAAACCGGCTGGATTTATTGGATAATTTGTCTCCATTACGATATTGCCATTAATATCAACTTTGACAAGGCTTGAAGCTGTAATCTCTTCAAAAAGCATACCGTAAGGGTTTATAAGAAAATGCTCTTCACCACCTGTTGTGCCAGGTACACGAGCAGAGATATGTGTAAACACCAAGTCATCCCAACCATAAAGGGCGACCAGTCGATAGCAGGCAGCAAGATCGACCCTTGTCTTCCATTCTGCCTCAGAAACTATATCTTTAACCGATTTGATTGCCGTCATAAGATGCTCCTGATTGTCTTATTAGCTTTAGCAAGATGTTATTAGAAGAAGTTGAAGTCTACTCTTTCATCCATCTACTATCTACTTTAAAATGAAGAGCAACTATTTCCCTTGAAAATCCGCAACTTTTCCACTTCAAAAACACTTTTTCTAGTAAAATACAGTTTTTCAGCCTTATAAACTCTTACTACTGCATTGGACAAATCTGAATGAGTGTTAACTTGAACTCTCCAAAGATGAAGCGGATATCTCCCTTCAAGTTCATTAACTTACCTAAAGTGCCTCAAGAGCGTGTTGAGCTTTCCAAAGCTATGTCTAATTGTTTACCAGGAATGCGATGGGAAGAGACTTTTCGTGAGCTGATAAGTAATACACTTAGAAAGTATATTCGTGGCAAAAAGCAGCTCACACTCAACTTTCAAATAACCAGTGAAGATGGGACAGAGAATTTTGAGAGAAGCTTCAATGCTGTAGAGAAAGAGAGCATTCTGATAGGGCGCAATCCAGCCTGTGATGTACACCTCAATAATCGTGTAGTTTCAAGCCAACACGCACGAATACTTATGGAGAAAGGCCGCCTTCTTGTAATTGATCAGAGCGCAAATGGAACAGGACTTAATGGCAAGTTGATAAAGTCAAAAACTCCTACACCTCTCACTCACGCAGACACAATCTCTATCTATCCTTACCAGATCGTCTTCACACTTGGACAGACTGTGCTGCCAGAAGAGACACAGATAGAGTTTAAGGTAGACAATGTTTGTGAACTCTCCTTTTCCGAAGTGATAAAGAAGCTGTCGGCTCCAGTCCCTCTCTTGGTGATTGGTGTTGAACCTATGGGCTACAAGGCACTTGTAGAGATAGAACCAAATTTCATTATAGGCATAACAGATCTGATTTTTGGTAGTGAAAGTGGGCTAGGTAGTAAGATCTTACGCACACTTTCAAATATAGAGACAGGTGTAATAGAGTTTTTGGCACTGAGAACCATAAAGGCTATGAGTAGCACTATGTCAGAGTTTTCTGGTATCACTTTAAGGCTAGAACAGTTGTTAGTTCAAGGTGGGCAGACACTGAAAAACCCTGAAGTTATTGCAGAACCAAATGAGCCTGTACTAGAAGTTACTACCCGTTTTGCTATTGCGGATTCCCTAACATATCTAAACCTTTATCTTCCTTACAAACTATTGAAAGAGACAAGCCATCAGAAGATGAGCATGCAGAACCAGATCGAACTGCTATCTCGATGGATGCCTGCTGTTGAAACCACAAAAACAGAGCTTGTAGCGGAAATAGGGGAGATAAAGCTTTCTTCACAAGAACTTCTACAACTCGAACCATCTGACATTATTCTTCTACAAGAGGTTCGTGTAAGACTTTACGGAACAGAGCTTTCTGGAGAAATGGACATACGCCTCGGAGTTTGGGGAGAGATCTGTTTCAAAAGCGATATTATCGCAGAAGAAGGTAGCGTCAAAGTTATCCTAAACTCTATTACCAAAAACCCACGAGTTCACCAAACAGAGTATTTTCGATCTATAGAAGCTACAAAAGAAAAAAGAACCAAGGTACAGACTGATCCAGGTGTAGATACTTTGAATCAGATGACGGGAGAGGCTAATAGGAGGACTAAGATAGACAGTTTCGGGACTGCTACCAGAGGCGATCACAGAGGAGACGTTACAGAAGAGGCAGATTTTGGAGAAACTACTGCAAAACATGTTAGAGACTATGCTGATAGGGATGGAGAAGAGAGTATGGCAGAGCACGAAGAAAATATTGGAGAGAGTGCAGAATTTGTACAGGCAGTACCTGTTACACTGATAGTTGAGTTGGGCCGACGTAGTATGACTATTGCCGATATAACACGCTTGAGGATAGGACAGATAGTAGACCTACAACGCACTCCTTCAGAGCCTGTAGATCTCACTATTGATGGAAAAGTTATTGGACGCGGTGAACTTGTCGATATTGACGGCGAACTTGGTGTACGAATCCTGAGACTCTTCCGATAATAGAGCAGGGCTTCTAGTAAAGTAGAGTAGAAGTTACTTTTAACAACTTTTTTTAACTTTTCCGAGGGGTTTCTGTCTGTGTTTGGACTATTTTTTCTCTTTCAAATTGACCCTGCACAGTCAGGACAACAAGCAGACAATCTTCCACTACTTGGTGATGGCTGGACAATTTTTCTAGTGGTTGTCAAGATGTGCTTAATGCTTGGGGCGGTATGTCTACTTGCTTTTCTGACTATAAAATACCTCCTTCCGAAGCTGGCAGGGATTCAGAGTCAGCAAGGAACTCTTATGCGTGTTGTCGCAAGACACACCTTAGAGCCACAAAAAACCCTCTACATAATAGATGTTGCAGGCAAGCAGTTGCTACTTGGAGTGACTACAGATCGAATACAAGTTCTTTCAGAGCTTGAGCAAGGAGCCATCACGGCTGCCTTAGAAGCGGTAGACAAACAAGAGCCGATTTCATTAACCAAGTTTGGCTCAGACAAAGTAAAAGAGTTCAGTAAGTATCTTAGGAGGTAGACCGATGCGTCTTCCAAAATCAAATATTCACGGTCTATTCAAGAGAGGCCATCTTCGCCTTGGGCTTTTTTTGATGGCTATATTCTCTATCTTATCACTACCAAATGTAGCGATGGCACAAGACGATGGGCGCGGACCTACAAGCCCTATAGTAATGGTGATAGTCCTGGGAGCACTCTCGCTCACGCCTTTTGTTCTGATCACAATGACATCTTTTGTAAAAATTTCTGTTGTACTTTCGATCTTGCGTAACGCTCTTGGAACGCAGCAAGTACCTCCAAACCAGGTTATTACAGGATTAGCATTCATTCTCTCTATCTTTATAATGACACCGGTAGCTCAAGACATCTATTCAGAGATTGGCCAAGTACCTGAAACTAACTCTATACTTTCAGAATCGAATTTGAGAGTTCTCTATGAAGCGGCAAAGCGCGGGCAAGAGCCTTTACGTAACTTTCTCATTAAACAATGTCACGACCGAGACAGACTGCTTTTCCTAGAACTAGCAAAACGTATGACAAAAGGTGATTCAAGCTTTATCAACCCAACAAGTTTCAGGGTTATTATTCCAGCCTTTGTAACAAGCGAACTAAAGGAAGCGTTTCAGATAGGATTTCTACTTTTCATACCATTCTTGATAATAGATATGATTGTATCAAATATCCTTACAGCAATGGGTATGACAATGCTTTCACCAGTTACAATCTCATTACCATTCAAACTACTGATCTTTGTGCTTGTTGATGGATGGTATCTACTAGTTAAAGGGCTAGTTTTAAGTTACCTCTAACAAAAAACTGGCTAAAGGAGGTTTTATGGAACAAGTAGTTATTGGACTAACAAAACAGGCACTACTTCTTATATTGCTTCTATCTGCACCACCAATGATTGTAGCCCTAGTAGTAGGACTCATCATCAGTCTCTTTCAGGCAGTCACACAAGTACAAGAACAGACACTCACATTTGTTCCCAAGATACTTGCTACATTTATTGTGATTGCAGTGACAGGGAGTTGGGTACTAGCAACACTGATACGGTTTACTCAAGCGATATTTAGTCAACTGCCAAACATAAGGTGAAGACTCTGCATTTTGAGAAGATACAAGAGGCAACAGGATGGAAAGTACAATATTTAACATAATAGATATGATCCTGAAAGCTCTAGGCATAGAGCAGAATCCTGTTGCATTCATAGGTCTGTTTGGGCTGATAATGGCTCGTCTTGTTCCAGCTATTAACTACACACCTTTTTTTGGTGGCCAGACGGTAAATGGCAGAACAAAGATAGCTCTGTCGGTTGCACTATCTTTTCTTCTCTATCCTGCAATGGTGACTGTTATACCATCAGAGCAGATCCCTACCAAATTTCTTACTCTTGTACTTTTAATGATAAAAGAGGCGGTTGTTGGGTTTACTC
>JAEUQL010000096.1 GCA_016789295.1 Blastocatellia bacterium
CGTCTTGCCACAAAGCCCAGTTTATTGATACTGTGACACCTTGTCGTAAACCTTTTGTTACCAAGCTATTGCGATAGGCTGCATATTCATCCATGAACCCATTGGCTGTCGAATAGTCAGATTGTCCTGGGTGACCAACAACAGCAGCAGCAGACGAAAACATCACAAACAGATCCAATGAAAGCTCTTGAGTGGCAAGGTCTAGGTTGATAGTTCCTTTCACTTTTGGTTGTAACACATTGACTATCTTGCTCACATTTTTCTTGGCAATATAATTATCAGAAAGTACCCCTGCACAGTGTAAAATGCCATTCAATCTACCAAACTGTTCATAGACGGTTTGAACAACCTGTCTTATATCTTCAACTTTACTGATGTCTGCCTGGTAGTATTCTGCATAAGCTCCTTTGCTACGCAGTTGTTGCAAGAAGCTGTTTATTTGAGGGTCTTTTGCTCTGCGGCCTGTAAGGATCAGATAAGCATCTTCTATTTGGCAAGCAATTTCTTGAGCAAAAATCTTGCCAAGCCCACCTGCTCCTCCAGTAATCAGATAGACACCTCCTTTTTTCCACGGCATTGAAACTGTACCTTGCCAAGGAAACGGCTCCCAAACAGTATTTGTAGTGCTCTCTCTGGTACAAGTTACAATCTGATAACTGCTGTTTCTTGACAGACGTTCTATTTGATAAGCCAAGTCTTTGGAAGCATCGTTGACTTTGATCAGTTGGCCAAAAAAGGCAGGATTTTCAAGGTGTGCTGTCTTTAGAAGACCTGAGATTCCACCAATAAATCCAAAGCTATTAGCAACAACTACTTGTACTAGAACCTTCTTTTGGTTTGTTGCTAATCGTACCTGCTCTTGAATAGTCTGAAATATTGAAGTGGTAGCTATTTCGTAAGCTCTATCTATAGAATGGCCAAAAAGCTCTACATACTGACAGTTAGCACCTTCAACAAAGACAGGCTCAATGCCACAAAAGACTACTGTGCGGCTGCTCCAATCGTTGCTTGGTTGGTTTACTTCGAGAGAGATAGGCTGCTGTTGTGGGACAAATAGCAATGTCTCTCTTCGATCCACTGCTACTCTTTCGTTGTCTTTTGGTACTCTTGAGGTCAGGCCATTAACAGTCACACATACTTCACCATTATCATTGTAGAGCGTGATATTGAGCTTATGCATGCCATCATACCTGTTCGCGGCTCCTACTTGTTGCATCAAAGCCCAAGCCTTTCTTGGAAGAGGTTTATAGATCTGAATGCTATCAAGAGCAAAAGGGATTGCAGCTTGTGCATTCGGCAGATCGTATGCAAAACCAAATACAGCTTGAAAAGCACTATCTAGGATAGACGGGTGCAAAACAAATTTTTCTACTTTTGCTACATCTTCAGGAATGACTATTTCAGCAAGTACCTGACGCTGATTTTGTTGATCATTGCCGATCAGCAGTTGAAACAGACCTCTGTGTGCGGCTCCATAAGAGATACCTATTCTTTCAAAAGCTTTATAACAGAAGTCAGAAGAAATCTTTGCTAAAGTAAACCTCTTCTTTAGTAGTTCTAGGTCTGTTCTGTAAAGCTCTGTGGGAGTTGTCAGTTCGGCTGTCCCTCGTGCGTGAACTATGCGGGAGTTATTTTCAGAATAGATCTCAAAAGTTAGAGTGTCAGTGTTGACAGGCAAAACTTCTACCATTATTTCCATTTGTTGCTGTGCAACTATTGGCTCTGCCCAAACTATATTTTTTAGACAAACAGAGCCATTTCTTTTTGCTGGTAGAGAATTTTCAATAGCAGCCCTTGCAATCTCCAGAAAAGCTGCTCCAGGCATTATCTTTCGACCGTGTACTACATGGTCGGTGAAGAAGAACTCTGTACCTTTGAAAGTTGACCGAAAGGCTTGTCTGCTGATATCTGAAACATTCTGGTGGAGCAGTGGGTGAAGTTGTTGGTCAACCATTGCAGTTGCTGTCAATGCCTCCGGTTTGATATCTACTGAATAGTTAACAAATGGTGTACGAAAAGTCTCTTTCTCGAATGGATAGCCAGGAAGACTGACACGACGTCGTTGTTTCGAATAAGCTAGCGACCAATCAAGGTCAAAACCATTCACCCAAGCTTTTGCAACATTACTTAATTTTCCTTCTGCTAGCCAATCGTTGATTAAAGCAATCAGATCTGGCTCATCAATAAATGGCAAGCTGCTATTTCCAACCTGTCCAATATAAACCTCTGGATGTTTGCCTTGAGAAGCTGCATTCAGTTTGTTCACAACATCGTTGAGATTTTGAGCAGTAAAAGCAAGTCTGTAGGTCATCGCCTCTCGCCCCACTTGCAATGTGAAAGCCAAATCTTGGAGATCGAGAACTTTTTCCGAAGCAACAGCTTCTGCCAACTGTGCAGCATAAGTTCTCAAAGCAGATTCAGATTTGGCAGAAAGTATAATGACTACAGGCTCATTACTTGCTGGTATTGAAGGATCATCTATGAATTCTTCTATCACTGCATGTGCATTACTACCTCCAGCTCCAAACGAAGATATGCAAGCAATTCGGCTGATTGGTTGACCATCATCTCCCACCGGTGCCCAATCTTCTGATTGATGCTGCACTTGAAATGGAGTCAGAGAAAAATCTATATGCTGATTTAGTGTTTCTGAATGGAGCGAAGGAACCAACCGCTTATGCTTCATCTGCAGCACTATCTTGGTGAGTCCGGCAATTCCAGCCCCAGCTTCCAAGTGTCCAATATTGGTCTTAACTGAACCTATGCGGCAGTATCCTGTCTCTTCAGTGTCTTGGCGAAAAGCATCTGTCAAACCTTGAATCTCAATAGGGTCACCAAGAGGTGTTCCTGTGCCGTGTGCCTCAACATAACTTATGGAACGTGCATTTATGCCTGCTCTATTGATAGCCTTTCGAATGAGTTGTGTGTGTGCAGTAGGGTTTGGCACTGTGTAACCATTTGTTTTCCCTCCATGATTGATGCTGGTAGATCTTATCACTGCATAGATATTGTCTCCATCTTCTACAGCACGGTTCAGTGGTTTTATGAAGAATGCACCAACACCTTCACCTGGGACAAATCCATTGCCTTGATCACCAAATGCACGTGTTTTTCCATCGGGTGACATTACTCTCAGTCTTGAAAATTCTGCGAATGTAGAAGGATGAGTGTAAGCGTTGACACCACCTACAATAGCTACAGTGCAATCACCGCTTCTTATATGAAGGCAAGCTTCGTGTAGAGCAGATAGAGAAGAAGAGCAAGCGGTGTCAACAGGCATACTTGGGCCATTAAAGTTGAACTTGTAAGAGATGCGATTAGCTAACGAAAAGTAGGAATCTTTGTAACTGTCAAGTCCTGCCTTTGAAACACCAACAAATACACCTACAGTCTCGTTTTTTAAAGATGAAGGAGTGTATCCTGCATCTTCCAACACGTGCCAAGCACATTGCATGAAGAGACGTTCTTTCACGTGCATATATTCAGCTTCTGCAGGCGATATATTAAAAAAGAGAGAGTCAAAACGGTCTACCTCATCTAAAAAACCTCCCCACTGTGCATAATATTTCCCTCTCTTTATCGCTAGTTCTTGATTCTTCTCATAATATGCTTCTGAAGGCCAACGGTTGCTTGGTAGTGGTTTGACACAGTGGATAGCTTGCGAAAGATTTTGCCAAAACTGATTTATATTTTTTGCTTCAGGATAAACACCCGACACACCTACAATAGCAATAGGTTCGTCATTTCTACGATCAACTATTTCTGCTTTTTGAGGTCTACTATCATTCTTTACTCTCTTTATGCTTTTTACACTATTCTCGCTCTTTGTATCGACTTTCTGAGAAGACGAGATGGCCAGTTTTTCAGCAATCAAAGTAGCCAAACCACGTGGTGATGTTTGAGTAAATATTTTTGCAGCTGGAAGTTTGATAGCATATTCTTTATCGAGCTGGGCTGAGATCTGTGTGACAAGTAAAGAGTTAAAACCCAACTCGCTAAACTGTTTGTCGATGTTAAGTAGACTAGGCTCGACTTTCAGAAAACTAGCAACCAGAGTACGTATTATCGATTCAGCTTCCAAGACTGCTGTCTGATCTTGAACTGCTGTTTCAGATACTTGCTGAACCGTTGCGATTTCTTGATCGGCTACTTCTGAAATAGTTTCATTTGTTGGTACTACTTCTGCAGATGGAGTAACCGCACTGATTTTTTCATGCCAGTGAGCTACAGCCTCAAATGGATAGGTTGGAAGGTGAAGCCTGACAGCATTATGACTGTTATTGAGTGTCTGCCAATCAACTTGTAATCCAGAAGCCCATCTTGAAGCAACTCCATTTATCAATTTTCGAAGATTATTGTTAGATGACCATTCAATGTTTCTAGCATAAAATACGCTTACTGCAACTTCGTTATTAAGCCAAGATGTGGCTGAATCTACAAAAGAATCTATAGAATCAACAACAAATGCAACACGGCACTCCATTGAATCGCGTCCAAATTGCATTGTCTTTGAGACACTAGCAAGTGGTAGTGATGGATTGGCAGCCAATTCGCTCCTAAATATTGTGACCAACTTTCGTAGCTGTTCTGGAGTTCGTGCAGAAAATGGAATGATGTAGACGCTCTTGTGCGAACTAGGTATTTCTTGACGATACTCTTCAATAAGTAAGTGGGCTGTTGTGCCTGTTGCACCATAAGAATGTAGTGCTGCAAGCCGTGGACTGCCTGTTTTGGGAAGGGGAACTGTTTCAGTAGCAAGGCTGCAAGGCTCTCCCTGTGTGTCTAGATGTGGATTGATCTCTTCAAAACCTATTATCTTGTGAATCTTCTCTGTCTGTAAGCTTCTAACTATCTTCAGTAGTGCCCCCAAGGAAGAAGCTGAGTGCATGTGGCCTGTCATTGGCTTAAGCGTACTGACTTTGCAACTACCTGTAGCAAGAACTACGTCTTGCTCCTTTGCCAGATCTTTCAATGCTCTATTGAAAGTCTCCCATTCTGCAAGGTCTGTTATCTGGCTACCCATGCCTTGTGCTTCAATGTAGGCTATCTGTCGAACATCAACCTTTGCTTCTCTGGAACATTTCTTGACTACATCTATATGTCTCTCTATATTCGGAGATGATATAGAGGATCCAACTTGGCCATTAAAATTTACTGCACTATTTTTAATCAGTGCATAAATAGAATCACCATCTTTGATTGCTTGTGAAAGTGGTTTCAGCAGCAAAGAAGCAATCCCTTCTCCTCGAAGATAGCCTGATGCTTTTTTACCAAAAGAATGTACTGTAGGCTCTGTGCTTAGCTGACCCATTTGAGATAGTGAAGTAAAAGTATCTGGGTTAAGCATTATGTTTACTGCACCGACTACAGCTTGTGCTATCTCGCCTGTACGGATCGACTTAACAGCACGATGAATAGCAACAGCCGCCCCAGCACACATTGCATTAACAACCTCACTTGGTCCACGCAGATCAAAGTAGTAAGAGATCTGATTAGCAATGATGCTTTCAGCACTAGAAAATCCAGAGACCAATAGACTGTTTGAAGCTTTTAAAAGTTGTAGATACTCATTCCACTCAAAGCCAATAAATACTCCTGTGGCACTCTTCTTGAAAGAGCGGGGAGCATAGCCAGCGTCTTCCAAAGTATGATAGACAGACATCAGTAACAAGCGTAACTGTGGATCCATCAGCTCTGCTTCACCAGGAAGAATACCAAAGAACTCTGCATCAAAACTCTTTATGTCTGGAATGAAGCCACCCCAATATTTACTATCAGTAGTTGTTTTGTTTGTAAGGCTACTCAATGTGGAGCGATTTTCTGGAATCTTTTCAATCAACGGCTCATCATTATCTATTGCACGCCAAAAATCTTGATGCGTCATGCAAGATGGGAAGTAACCAGATAGACCGATTATGGCTATAGGTTCTGGTGTCTGGCTCTTCTCTGCATTATTTAATGCAGCTTCACTCGATCCATTTTTGCTGATTTCGATACGAGTAGAAGGCACTGTTTCAGGTGCTTTTGATTTAGGTCTATGGTTGGCAATAAATTCTTCTATCTTTTTTCTTTGTTGATAGGCAGACATTTTTATAACCTTTACATATATGATGATACAAGAGTTTTTAGGAAAGGCAGTGAGTCGATAACCTTGCCATAATCAACACCAAAATCTACAAGGCAAGCAATATCGTTTACACCAGCCGCTATAGCTTTGTTAACTACATTTCTGCACTCATCTACAGTTCCAAAAAGTGCACACGATTGATAATATCTTCTGAAGGAGTAATCTAGTATCTTCTCTTTCTCTTCTTCAGTAACCTGTGCAATCCTCGGTTCTTTCTGTGCTCTTGCTGCTAGATGTGAGTCAACAGCACTGGCTATATACTTCTTGAAAGGCTTTTCAACTTCGCGCCTGACTTCTTCTGAATTATTAAGTATGAAAGTGTGAAGCATCAGAGACACAATACCACTGTCTGGATCATAACCAGCTTGACGACGTGCATCTCTATAGATCTTCACTTTGCTAGTTAACATATCCAGATCGTATCCATAGAGCATTGTAAAGATGTTGTAGCCAGCAGCACCAGCAGCGCGAAAAGACTCATCATTTTGAGCTACCAGAAGCCAGACATTGATCTCTTTCTGTAGAGGTCTAGGAAAGCATTGTATAGCAATATTATTACCGTCTGGACCAGGAAATCCTATCTTTTCTCCTCGCCATAAACGGCGCACTACTTCTATTCTTTCTGACATTACTTCTTTACGGTTATAATAAGTGTCTGGTGAAAAGATAAAGTCTGCTTTGTTCCATCCAGACCCAAAACCAAGATCTACACGCCCACCCGACAGTACATCGACCACTGACCACCACTCCACAACTTCTGCTGGGTGGTGCAGTGGTAAGCTGACACCAGCAGTTCTGAAGCGTATGCTGCGTGTTTGAGGTGCTAGCCAAGAGGCAACAACCGCTTGATTTGGGTATATGGAGCCAAACTCATAGAAATGTCTTTCTGGCAGGTAGATAGCCCTAAAGCCTTCATGGTCGCCAAAAAGTGCTATTTCTCGCATAAATCTGTACTTCTCTTGATCTGAAACATCGTCACGAACATCAGAAAAGAAAAGAAAACTAAAATCCAGTTTTGTAGAATTCATTGGCTCTATCTCATCTCACTAGAACTTGCAGAAGCACGCATTGTCTCTTTTTTCTCTGCACTTTTTACAAACTGTGCAAACCTTTCGTTTAACAGTGCTGCAGCACCGTGCATAATCTTTTCAGCAATCTGGTCTACGTGTCGATTACGCCAATCTTCAAGCTCTGTACCAGCTACCCACTGGTTGAAAGCTCCCAGCGCAGGCCCACACTGCACTTGAAAATTGACACGGTTATTTTCATCGCCTTCTATTGCTGCTCTTGTACCTGTAGCAAAGTAGGTTTTGAAGATGAGAGCCATTTTATGTTTGGGATTATCTTTAGCTTTGGCAAGCTCTTCAGGAGCTTTGCTGTGGTAGTATTTTTCGACATCTGCATAGACTTGCTCAAAACTGCGCTTGAAATACTTTTCTTGTATCAAGTTTCTGTCTTTTTCGTTTATTTCGTCTATTGACTCGTAGTTTTTCCAAAGTTCGTAGAGCTTGTTTGCACGTGCTGGAAAGAAGACACCCCTCTTCATAACCTGCACTTTTGCTCCTATTTCAAACATATCGCCTGCTGGTGCATAGTCGGTGTCTTGAACATTTATCTTCTGTAGCATATCTTTGACCAGGTCACTAGTTCCAGCTTCTTGAGTGCATTGGTTGATAGAACCAGTAAGTATAAAGTCAGCCCCCAGCAAGAAGGCAGCAGCAGCAGCTTCTGGTGTACCAATTCCCCCGGCTGCACCAACACGAACAAGTTTTTCATATTTCTGCTCAGCACAAATTCGGTCACGAAGCCTTACTATTGTTGGCAGCAATGTAGCCATCACCGCCATGTCTGTATGTCCACCAGAATCTGCTTCAATACAAAGGTCGGTAGCAACAGGAAGTTTCTGACCGAGTTGAGCTTGCAGGGGTGTAATCTGTCGTTGCTGCAACAACTGCTCAACTATCTTTGCTGGACTTGGTTCCAAGAAAGCTTTTGCAACTTCTGGGCGTGAAACTTTGGCTATAATCTTGTGCTTCTCTGCTATCTCCCCAGAAGGTAGAAGTGATAGACCTTTTAACCGATAAAGGACTAAGGCAGGCGTAATCTGCATAAAAGCCGAAGCTTCAACAGCAGTGATATTATGTTTTTGAAACAGTGCTACTGTTTCTAGTTCAAATTCTGGGTCTTCTGGTTCAAACAGCAAGTTCATTCCAAAAGCTTGGCCATTGGAAAGCTCTCTTTTTATATATTCAATACTGGCTTCGACTTTGGAGAGCGATAGGCCACCCGTTCCAAAAAAGCCAAGGTATCCAGCTCTACCCATCCTAACCACCATCTCTTTTGAAGCAATACCCATATACATTGAACCAGCAATGTAAGCCAGCTTCACACCATAAGCTCGTTTGAATGCAGTTGAACCTAGTGTTTCGGCTGTGATTGGTAGATTAGGGACGGTTGGTTTTGTAACGTTTCTGGTATCAGCCCCTTGAATAGGTTTTACAGCCTCTTCAATATCAATAGAAAAGTTTGCTGGGATACCTTCACGAGCTATTGTTTTTACAAGCTTGGTCAAAACTTCGCCTGGCCCTAACTCTTTGAAGCTATCTGATACCCCTACACGCATCAGATACCAAATAGTTTCTACCCATCTAACCGGTGAAGTTATCTGTTTTGCAAGTGTAGCTTTGATATCAGATGCAGAAGCTAAATAGGGGCTAGCATATACATTAGAAATGACAGGAACTTTTGGGCTATTAAAATCAAATTTTTCAATAAATTTTGCAAATTCGACTCTGGCTGGTTCCATATAGCGAGAGTGGAAAGGGGCACTGACATTCAATTGAATAAAAGTAGCTCCTGCATCCTCAAAATATTTTTTTGCTCTGTTTAGTTCATCTAGTGGCCCAGCTATTACAGTCTGTTTTGGAGCGTTGAAATTGGCTATATCAATAGATTTAAGTTGATGTTTTTCAATAACCGAGTCTATACCGGCACGTTCTAACTGGATTATTGCTGCCATACCACCACCTGATGCAGCATTCATCAATGCACCACGTTTTTGTACTAGCTTTAATCCTGTTTCAAAATCAAACACTCCCGCAGCAAACAGAGCGGTATATTCTCCAAGGCTGTGTCCAGCAAAATAGTCTGGTAGCGAAGCACCTTCAGACAAGTGTTTCAGATAGCTAAGAACGCTAACAACAAATATTGCTGGCTGTGTGTAGTCGGTTTGTGAAAGTTTATTGTAAGGATCTTCAACACAAAGCTCTCTTATTGAGTATCCTAGTATTGCATCAGCTTTTGAGGTAATTTCAGGAAACAGCTCAAAGAGCTGTTTTCCCATGCCCTTAAATTGTGAACCCTGTCCTGGAAATATATAAGCACTCTTTTTCAACTAAACCTCCTTATGGTTTAGGAAACATAGTTTTAAGCTCCTCTACAACCGATTGAAGACGAGCAGACTCACCACCAAAAGGCTGGAGCAGAAATAACGTTTTTGGAACAGTCTGATTTTTGGCGTTATATTTGACTAAATTAGACATTGTTCCCGATGGACTTATGTCTAGATATACATAATCACCTAAATAGAGTAATTTTTGAACTGCATCTCTAACATTTAGAGGTTTTCTTACTACATCCCAGAAGTATTCATGTGAAACCTCTTCAGCAAAATCCACACGAGTACACGAAAGCATAGGAATGTGTGGCTTTTTTACTTCTACATTACTTAGTAAAGCAAGAAAATTTTGTTTGGCTGGATCCATCAAACGTGAATGAAAAGCGTGTGATACAGGAAGACGGCTTGTGGCAATGTCTCGTGCTTTCAAAAAAGCCTCAAATCTTGTCAAAGCTGCATTGCTTCCAGAAACAACGAATATTTCTGAGCCATTCAGTCCAGACAATTCACACCCTTCCACCATCTGACTATACTCTGTGTAGATATCGGGAGAACAAAGCACAGCCATCATTCCACCTGGCAAGCAGAAGTTATTAAAGACTTTAGCCTGTCCAATAACAAATCTTAGTGCATCTTCAACTGTCAACATTCCCGTGACTACAGCACCAACAACCTCACCCAAACTGGCACCCAAAACAAAATCGGGTT
>JAEUQL010000097.1 GCA_016789295.1 Blastocatellia bacterium
AGATCTTGGACTACATCTTCTGCCTCACCATCCACAATACAATCTATCTGCCATTCATCTTGAAGGTTTCGTCTCTCAATCTGCCAGGACCCTGGACCACCAACTATTATCTTTATATGGTTTTTATGCTTTTTGAGTACAGGATGAGTAATCAGCCTTCTAAACTCGGTAGCATTTATAGGCTCTGTTTCTCTGCCATAGAATTGTGCATAAACATCTGTGGCAAAGGTTATACCAAGGGGATTGTGTGCGTGTATTCCTACTACTTTGGTGTTTTCGCCCACAAAAAGGTCTAGCTGGTCTGGGTAGCAAACAGCTATATCTTCAGAATCGAAGTTTTCTAAAAGTAATGCTTCAACTACTCTAAGGCCGTTTGGTACGTATTTAGCTGTTCCATCGGAATTTGTTTCATTCTTTACAGAGACATCGGAGATATAGTTGGCATATTCTTTAGGGAGGGTAGCTAAGAGCATCTGCCGCCAGGTACTCTTCATATATTCTGAAGATTCAGAGTTGCTTGCTGCTAGAACTATCTTTTTTCCAGGTGAACTCATAACATCATCTTTCTGTATTTCTCTAGTTTAACTTACAGCTTGAGCTGCTTATTGGAGCATCTATCGAAGCTTGAAGTGCAAACTTCTAGATTATCAACCATCGCGACAACGTTGCCGGCAGAAGTTACCGGAGACACAAAACGTCGATTGATCAGGTAGAGCTTCCTAGTTTCGGGATGTTATACCTTATATCTGTCTATATGTTCAATGTCTGTTGGTATTTTTTTCACAGGTCATTGAGGTGATAACTTATTGATATGCCTTCAAATAGTCTTATCTAGAAGGCTGTTGACTTCATCAAGAGTAGGTAGAGATGACTGTGCACCCAAACCACGACACTTGAGTGCAGCTACAGCATTAGCAAACCGCAAAGTCTCAACTATGTCAAAACCTTTGAGTAGTCCATAGATGAAACCTGCATGGAAGGCATCTCCCGCGCCAGTTGTATCTCGGCATTCGATCTCAAAGCCAGGAACGTGTATAAATTGGCCTTCGTGAAAAGCGATTACACCATCTTTTCCGACAGTCATTGCTACAAAGTAAGAGTTACTAATCTCTTTCAGTCTGATAAGAGCTTCTTTTTTATCTTTGATACCTGTAGCTCTGGTAGGAAAATCAGAAGACGTGACCAAAAAATCGACTAAAGGAAGAAGTTTGTCAGCACCTGGATAGAAGTTATCTACATCAATAACAACAGGTATAGAAGCCTTTCGTGCTATTTCTGCTGCTCTTATGTCTGCAGCCACATCGTGGCCATCTATGTGCAAAATCTTACCAGAAGTGATTGCTACCGGGTCGATTTCGTCTGGTTCAAAGGCGAGTTTTTCATCTCGATCCCAGATGATTGTTCTTTCCCCGTTACGACTATCAATAATAATGAAAGCAATCTGATTGGTAGCTCCTGCAATCTGTTTGACGTAGCTATGTTCTACTGCTTCAACGGCAAGTCGCTCAAGTTGCAACTGACCTGCCGAGTCGCTACCAACTTTGCCGATGTAGCGTGTATTACATCCTAGTCTTGCTAGTGCTGTCATTGCAGTAGCAACCTGACCACCTGTGTAGCGGTCGTGGTGCTGAAGTCGAATTTTGGTGTTAAATTCTGGATAGTGGGGAACTACTACAATGTGGTCTACAGCATTAAGTCCAAACCCAACAACATCAAAAGGCTTTTCATCTGAAAGTTTTATATCAAACTTCATCAAGTCTTCTCCTTAAATCGATTCTTTACACTAGGAATAGCGACAGATTAACTCGATTCACAGCTAATGTCGATTTTGTATTGATGAATAATTCATAAGTTTATTGTTTTAGAGAAGTAGGAAGTAGATAATTAGGGGTATTTTTTTGCTTCTCTATAATTTTCTCAAGTGAGAGACCATGAATAAGATTGAGATAAAGTCTGAACTATTACCAGAGCGTTGTGAAATATGCCATCAAGCAGACTGTTTTGAGCCAAAGACAGGGCATTGCTCGCGCTGCCATTCAATCATAGATGCTGAAATGCTGAGGCGTGCAGAACTTTTAAGGCAAGGTTTTGTTAACCCTCAAGCACAGGGAAAAGATTTTAATAGTGTAGCTGGCAGGCTTGGGTGGTTCAAAGTAGTTACTATGATTCCAATGGTTTCGTTTTCAGCCTATATTTGGGGAATAACATTTTCAGAAGGTTATGGAAAATGGCCTATCACAAATCCACTGTTAGCAGTTATTGTACTACTACTATTTTTAAGCTGTCCATTACTTGCAATTTTTGAATGTCCTTATCTACTCAACAAAGCTTTTCCTGCAATCGAGTCTGAAACATGGCTTTATATTCTTCAAGGATTTGTATTGTTGCTGCTGGTACTTGGATTATTGGTGTAGGATGATCAAACTTACAAAAGTTAGTAAAAAGTATTCTAATCTTGTAGCTCTTGAAACGACAGACTTAGAAATAAGTAGAGGAAAGACTACTGTTCTGATAGGTCCAAGTGGTTGTGGTAAGTCAACGATTCTACGAATGATAGTTGGACTTATAGAACCAACAACGGGAGTAATAGAGATAGATAGTCAGTTGTTGAGTAAGGAGAATATTTTAGATATTAGAAGACAGCTTGGCTATGTGATTCAAGATGGTGGACTTTTTCCACATCTTACTGCTAAGAACAATATTCTTCTTATGGCACGGCACTTAAGAAAGAATATTTCAGTAATGCAAGAAAGGCTTGAAGAGCTTTGCAAACTCACACATTTTTCTCCTGATAGGCTTGAGTGCTATCCATTGGAGCTTTCTGGTGGACAGCGTCAACGTGTTGGGTTGATGCGTGCGTTATTTTTAGACCCAGAAATACTTCTACTCGACGAGCCTCTTGGTGCACTTGAGCCTTTGGTACGTTCATCACTACAGCAGGAGTTAAAACAGATATTTCAAGACCTAAAAAAGACAGTTCTACTTATTACACATGATTTGGCTGAAGCTGCTTATTTGGGTGATGAGATTATACTGATGAACTTTGGTAAAGTAGTACAACGTGGCACTGTAGATGAGCTTCAGAAGCAGCCATCAGAAGCTTTTGTTACTCAATTTCTCAATGCACAGCGAGGATTCAGTTTATGAGGTATCTACTCATCTTGCTTCTGCTGCTACCAACAAAGGTTTTTTCACAGCAGGTAATAGGTTCAAAGAAGTTTACTGAATCTTATGTGCTTGCAGAGATAGCAAAGAGAAAACTAGAAGAAGCAGGGATAAAAGTAGAGCACCGTCAAGGACTAGGTGGGACAACTATACTTTGGGAAGCAATGCGAACAGGAGCTGTAGATTTTTGTCCTGACTATACTGGCACGATAAGAGAGGCGATATTACAGACCAAAACTACAAGTTTAGAAGGTCTTAGAGCTGAACTTGCACCTTTTGGCGTAGGTTTGACTGAGTCGCTTGGCTTCAACAACACTTATGCATTAGCAGTAAGGCGAGAGATGGCAGAAAAGCTAGGTCTCAAAAAAGTAAGTGACTTAAAAGTACATCAAGATCTGAAAGTGGGGCTAACACATGAGTTTCAACAAAGGAGTGATGGTTGGGGTCCATTTACTAAGCATTATGGTCTGAATATGGAGCAAGTAAAAGCTCTTGAGCACGCACTTGCTTATCAAGCAATAAGAGGTGGACAGATAGATGTGATGGATGCTTATTCAACAGATGCAAAACTGGCCGAATATGACTTAGTAGTTTTGCAAGACGATCTAAACTTCTTTCCTCGCTACGATGCAGTCTTTCTTTATAGGCTGGATGCAGACCCGAAAGCTATAGAGGTAATTAAAACACTTGTTAATACTATTGATGAAGAGAAGATGGTCAAATTAAATTTAGAAGCGGAAAAGAAAGCAGATTATGTGGCTGCTGCAAATCTCTACTTCAGTAATCTATCTAGTCAAAAAAGTAGTCAAAGTGTTTGGCAAAAGATTTTATATTGGACAATAGAGCATCTTTTTTTGGTTGCTGCTTCTATGTTAGTAGCTGTTGGTATTGGTCTGCCATTAGGTGTAGCTGCTAGTCGTCAAGGTTTGTTATCTCAAGCTATTTTCAGTTTTTCAGGCATAGTACAGACGATTCCTTCACTTGCACTGCTTGCACTACTTGTACCTCTTTTGGGAATTAGCCAGAAGACAGCTATAGTTGCACTTGCTCTTTATAGTCTTTTGCCAATAGTAAGAAACACAGCAGCAGGGCTTCAAGACATTCCATCGAATTTGCGCGAATCTGCGCAAGCTCTTGGTTTAGAGCAGCAAGCTATTCTGCTAAAAGTCTATCTACCTATGGCATCAAGAACGATTCTAGCTGGAATAAAGACAAGTGCAGTGATAAATGTTGGCACTGCTACGCTAGCAGCCTTGATAGGTGCTGGTGGGTTAGGAGAACCAATAGTGAGTGGTTTAACGCTTAACAACCCTGATGTAATTCTTCAAGGTGCTATTCCTGCCGCAATACTTGCATTGCTAGTAGAGTTTTTATTTGAGCTGTTGGATCGTCTTTTAATTCCAAAAGGATTACGTTTGAGCAGTTAATTCCAATTAGTCGATAGACAAGCAACACAAGCACAAATGCGCTTAATAAAATGCTAGGAGAAAAATAGTAAAAATATTAGAATAACCAGATGTGTAGAGTATGAATTAATATATAATGGTAGATATGAACAAAAATAAAAAAACTCATCAATGCCAGAAAATATAAGAACAGATAAGTGGAAGTTAGCTCCTAATATTCTACAGTTAACTTACCTACAAGAAACAGTAGAAATTTACAGAGCATTAACGCACCGAGGATGCCTGTCACTGTCTCAACTTTGTGGCACTTTGCACAAGTTGTGGACAGTGAAGCTGCTACTACAACCAAAGCATAGCGAAGCGAGGTTTAGTCGTCGGAGCATTCACGATTCAGTAGGCTAAGTAGTAACTTTCTTTTCTTCAAGTTCAAGCCAGCGTTCGTAGAGTTTATCCACTTCAAGGCGTACTTGATCAAGTTTTGTTGCAAATTCAGTCAGCTTTTGATGGTCTGTAGCAATACCAAATGATGCAGGATCGCTTAGCTGTGCTTCTAGCTCTTTCTTTTCTTCTTCTAAAACTGCTAGATGCTCTTCTAATTGTTCTAGTTCTCTTTGTTCTTTATATGAAAGCTTTGTTTTTGAAGGGGTTATTTTTTCTGTTTGAGGCTTCTTTTCGCTTTTTTGTGCAGGTTCTTTGCTGCCTTGTAGTTCTTTGTAGAGGCTGTAGTTACCAGCGTGTCTGATGACAGTTGCATTATCTTCAAAGACCAGTATTGAAGTAGCCACTTTGTCGAGAAAGAATCTATCATGAGAAACAAAGAGTACACAGCCTTCAAAATCGATCAAAGACTGTTCTATCCATTGTAAAGTCTCTATATCGAGATCATTTGTAGGTTCATCAAGAACTAAAAGATTGGCTTCTTGAAGAAGCATCTTTGCTAGTACCAGTCTATTCTTTTCACCTCCACTAAGTGTCTCTATTCTGCTTTGTAGCTTATCGTTTCTAAATCTGAAGTCGCTTAAATAAGATCTAACAGAACGAAAATCCTTACCAACTTTAACCATCTCTGCATTTTCACATAGATATTCCCAGACTGTAAGCTCTGGGTTCATATCTAATCGATTTTGTGCAAAGTAAGCAGTACGTGTATTTTTTCCTATCACTACTTGACCTGCTACAGGCTTATCCATTCCAAGCAGAACTCGCAACAAACTAGTTTTACCACAGCCGTTTGGGCCTACAATTGCTACTCTATCCCCTTTAACCATGATAAACTCGAAAGATTTAACAAGGACTCTACCTTCTCTTTCCACAGTAAGGGATTTTGTTTCAAGTATTGTGTTAGTCAAGCGTCTTGAAGATGAGAACTGCATTTCAAGGTGAAGTTCTGCTTCTCGTTTTGCTTCTTGCCGCATTTCTAACACGTTTTTTACACGATATTTAGATTTTGTTCCTCTAGCTCTGACACCACGTCTTAGCCACTCTTCTTCGCGTCTGAGAAGTCCCAAGAGGCGTTCGTGAGTTCTCTCCAGAGTTTCTTTTTCAGTGGCTTTTGTTGCAAGATAGTCTGAATAACCACCAGAATAGCTTTTAGCTTTTCCGTCAGACAGCTCTATCATTCGCTCAACTATGTTATCGAGGAAGTATCTATCGTGAGTAATCAGCAAAAGAGAACCTTTATAAGTATCCAGGTAGTTTTCGAGCCAGGTAATGGTGAAAGCATCAAGGTGATTAGTAGGTTCATCTAGGATGAGCAAGTCGGGGTTTTGAATCAAAGTGGAAGCGATAGCTACTCTTTTCTTTTCTCCACCGCTCAATTCGCCAACAAGTCGGTCATAATTTGTCATTTTCAGTTGTTGAAGTATATCGTCTATTCTATGTTGGTAGCCCCAACCACCGACTTGTTCCATCCTGTGTTCTATCTCGTGGTGTTGCTGGTGTAGCTGAGTCAATTGCTTTTCATCCTGACAGTTAGCCAGGCTTTCGTTAATGATTTCATAATCACTAAGAACTTTACGAATTTCAACAAGGCTTTCTTCAAGGGTCTGTTGTACAGTGAGAGTTGGGTTCAGTTTCGGTTCTTGAGCAAGTAGGCCAACGCTTGTGCCACGACGTAGAGAGACAGTTCCTGCATCAGGCTCAATCTCTCCAGCAATAAGCTTAAAGAGTGTAGTCTTTCCTGATCCATTCAAACCGATAATACCCACACGCTCACCACTGTCTACAGCAAGTGTTACTCCTTGAAGTACAGTTTTGAGGTCATAACGTTTTTCTAGTTGACTAATGCTGAGAAGATTGATGGCCATTTTTCACCAGATGGTTTCTAGATGTAGTTGTTAAGTTCTTCTGGATCAGTAATGCGATCTAGCACTTGATTACATTTTGAGCATTGATATTTTACTTCTATGGGTTTTGCACTGATGCCGAAAAGAAGTGCAATCCATCCCCAAGAGGTATATTTCTGTTTCTTTTCAACAAAATAGCTATTCTTATGATAGCCACACTGACATTTTACTACCTCATCTTGCTTGTCTTGCATAAAACCTCCTATCTAAGAAACTTTACTACTTGAGTTCTTATTGTTCCACTAAGAGTTTACAACAGATCTATAGGATCGACTTCAATATTTACTGCAGTCATATCAAAACGTGCAGGGTTAATTTTTGCAACAGCTAGGTCAAGTATTTCTCTTGCACGTGTTCTCAAGCGAGCTTTGATCAATATTTGCAGGCGATGTTCAGTTTTAAGTCGTGCAAGTGGTGCAGCAGCAGGCCCCAGTATCTTCACAGTAGGATCTTGTTGAGAGACTATTTTTAGCTGTTTTGCAAATTCTGCTGCAATAGCTTGTGCAGTCGTTAGGTCTTTGTGGCGAACAATTATATTTACAAGAACACTAAAAGGAGGATAGTACATCATCCTTCGGAAGTTGATTTCATACTGATAAAATCCCTGATAGTCTTGTTCTTTTGCATATTGCAACGAGTAATGTTCTGGATGATAGGACTGGATTATTACTTTACCTGGGGAAGAGCCACGTCCCGCACGTCCTGCAACCTGAGTCAATATCTGAAAAGTTCTTTCTGCAGCACGAAAATCGGGCATTCCAAGACCTGCATCTACTGACACTACTCCAACAAGTGTTACATTTGGGAAATCGTGACCTTTAGCTACTATCTGTGTTCCTATCAATAAGTCAATAGTTCCAGAAGAGAACTCACCAATAGTGCGTTCATAAGCTCCCCGTCTTCGAGTAGTGTCACGGTCAAGTCTTGCAATGTTTGCCTGTGGGAAAAGCTGTCTACTTATAGCTTCAAGCTGTTCTGTTCCTTCGCCGAGGTAGTAGATATATTGGCCATTACAAGCTGGGCAAAGCTGTGGCACACCTCGCTGAAAATTACAATAGTGGCAGATAAGTCGATTGACATCTCTATGGAAAGTAAGTGTTACATCACAGTCACGACAACGTATAGCAGCACCGCAGCTACGACAAAGTAGGAAGGTAGAGAAGCCTCTGCGATTGAGCAGTATTATTGTCTGTTCGCCTTTTGAAATGGTTTCTTCGACAGCCAATTTTAGTTCATCAGAAAACACCTGTGCTTTGCCGTGTCTTTTGAAGACTTCACGCATATCAACTACTTCTACCTTGGCGAGAGGGCGGTTACCTATTCGTTCTGCAAGCCTTATGTAGTGATACTTTCCTGATTGTGCATTGTGGTAAGACTCTAAAGACGGTGTAGCACTACCTAGCACCACTACAGCCTTTGCTTTAAGTGCACGCATAATAGCACTATCTCGACCATTGTATCTTGGAGTTTCTTCTTGTTTGTAAGAAGTTTCGTGTTCCTCATCTACAACTACAATGCCAAGATTTCTTAATGGTGCAAAAACGGCTGAGCGTGTACCTATCACAACTCGTGCTTGACCATTATATATTCTTTTCCACTCATCAACTCTTTCGCCGTCAGATAATGAAGAGTGTAAAATAGCTACTTCATCACCAAACTGTTCTTTAAGTCTACGAGAAAAGACAGGGGCAAGAGAGATTTCTGGAACCAGCATCATTGCACTTTTACCCATTTCCAGAGCAGCACGCATTGCCCGCAGGTATATCTCTGTCTTTCCTGCACCTGTTACACCGTGAAGAAGAAAAGTTGAGTATTCGCCTTTTTCAAGAGGGCCACAGATCTGTTCTAGAGCAGAAGCCTGTTGTGGAGTAAGCGTTATATCTGAAGTTTTTACAGGTATTTTAGATATATTGGCTAAAGGGTCACGCCTAACTTCACGAACAAATACTTCAACTATACCTCGTCTTTCCATGGTGCGTATTACAGCTGCCGTTACGTCTACTTTTTCAAGGAGTTCACTGAGGGATGGTTCTATGGGAGCCTGTGTGAGGTAGTCTATGACACGTTTCTGAAGTTCTGTAAGAGGTTTATCAACCGATAGAGTTCTGTTTGCAAAAGCCTCGTTGAGTTTAACAGCATTCTGTCTTTTTGGTTTTGACGTTGGCTCACTAGGTTGGTGTTCTATTTGTATAAAGCCTTCGCGTTCAAGTTCTCTGATGATTGCTGAAGTTCTTGCTTTTGAATGTTCTTTCTGTAGATCTTTGTCAGTAAGTTCATCGGTTTCAGATATTGTTTTAAGAGCTTGCCACTTTGTAGAGCGTTCAATACGTGCTTGATTAAGTTCTTCCAAGTGTTTACGCCCAGAGTTTGTGATCGAAATCTTCATTTCTGCTGAAGTATTCATTCCGGCTGGAAGGGAAGCCTTCAGGACTTCACCCCAAGGCGCGTAATAGTAGTCAGCTATCCATCGCGTCATTTCCAAAACTTCTGGAATAATGACGGGCTGAGCGTCAAGAACGGTAGTTATCTCCTTTATCGATTCTGATGGTAAGTCTGGTTCTGTTAGGGAAATTGCTACAATGTAGCCTGTAACTGCTCTAGTGCCGAAGGGGACAAAACATCTTACTCCCACTTGTACCATAGTTTCTAGTGATTCTGGCACACGGTAAGTAAAAGTCTGGTGTATGTAAACTGGAATGGCTAATTCTGCAAACATAAAAGTTTGACTGCTTATATCAGAATTGATTATTTCTGGCTAGTTGAAAAGTAGGGTTGAAGTTATGTCTTTTCTCACCAGAAACAAGTATTGATGGTAGTTTCGGAAAGATTGATCTTCAACGAGCTGTTTCAAAAATAGAAAGGAGCAATTTTCTTGCTACAACTTCAACAGATATTACAATAATGCGAAGTCTATAACTACCTTTCTGGTACATCTGTAGAAAATTCTATTTAGTTAAGGAAAGTTTTTGTTCTAAAAGCAATAAAATAGTATTCTTGTCAAAGATCCATAAATTTTATTGGATCGCATACTATTTTGACACTATGAGTTAATATTTCTTTATAACGGAGTAGTTATGGAGACACCTTTTAATAGAATCACGATAATTGTCTGTGATTCTCTTGGCATTGGAGAGATGCCTGACGCTTCTGAATATGGAGATGCTGGCAGTGACACGCTTGGCCATAT
>JAEUQL010000098.1 GCA_016789295.1 Blastocatellia bacterium
AGCCAGTAACCATCAGTTGGGAGCTGAACACCTTTTTAGAGCCTCACTTCGAGCCTATCAAGAAAGCAGAAACAACTACTTTGAAGACCTTGAAGAAGCAGTTGATGAATTTAACAGAAACTATGGACACACTGACAACAGTTACTCTTATGAACAACTTGTAAGTATAGTAAAGCAGCTCTATCATTGCCACATAGATGAACATAGCCTTGATAAAGAAGCAGAGTTGCAAAATTATAGGTCAGTACTTCTGCCAAAAACACGTCCAGTACTTCTTCTCAACTCAAAACTTACTACTGCACAGAAACGTTTTATACTTGCGCGTGAAATAGGCTATCACTTCCTTGGCCTTCAAGTTCGTGCCTTAACATCTTCTCCAGAAAAGGTAGAATCTTTTGAGCAGGTATTCAATGATTTCAAAGCCTCTTACTTCGCTGGTGCACTACTGCTAAACAGACAGAGACTCATCGATGAACTTAGGAACTTCTTCCTACTACCTCACTGGGATTATAAAGCGGTACTGGAGATGATCGACCGTCACAACGTAACCCCAGAGATGCTTTTCTACAGGTGGAGTGAATTAATTCCGCGCTTTTTCAACCTCAAACTCCACTTCTTGCGCTACAATGAGAAGCACGGTCAGATTAGATTGATAAAACAGCTCAACATTTCTCAGATCTCTGTTTCGGGTGGTTTAGCAATGGATGAACACCACTGCAGAAGATGGCTCGTAGTTCGTCTACTGCGACAGCTTGAAAAACAGGCGAAGCGTGCCTTATTAGGTAGATCGAAACGTCAAGTTTTTGTTGGAACACAAATCTCCAATTTTATTGAAGGCGGTGGAAGGTTTTTCTGTATAGGAATATCTAATCCATTTACTTTTAACACTGGCGTTAAATCTAGTGTTGCCATCGGTCTGAAGTTTGACCAAAAACTGGAAAAGGCTGTCCACTTTCTTCAAGATAGATCGATACCTAGACTCGAAGTAGGGACAAGTTGTGAAAGATGTCCTCTTACTGCAGAAGATTGTATAGAGAGAGCAGCAGAACCAAGAATTCTTGTACAAATTCAAAAACAGCGCGAAAGAGAGAGAGCTTTGCACCGTCTGATGGTACACAATCCCATCGACTGAGACGGTAAATTACTTCTTATGATAACTAGAGAACTACTGTCATCTGATGAACTACAAAAGTCGATATACGATCTGGCAAAAAGGCTAGCTGTTCCGCCAGATTCCTATCTACTTGCACCTACAGACTTTAGTGATGCAGACCAGATAAAAATGCGTATAGATGGTCTTACACTTGCATTTATCAGCTACTGCTATCACAAACATCCTCGTGGAGAGAATGTATATGAAGTAATGGAAAGGTTAGAAAAAGAGAAAGAAGGTTCACCAGAAGCTTCGGTACTCGAAGCTCGCGCAGAAGCCGCAGCAGCTTTAGAGATACCATTCATAGTAAAGCTTAATGATCTTCTTGAGGACTATTATATAATCCGCTTCAACCTTGAACAGTTTATTTCAGATACAAATATAGAAGATTCAGTGTAAAAATGTTTACACTTGATAAGTAATCTTCCTAGTCCTGAATTAAATGTAGAGGTTGGAAGCTCTATCAAGGGAGATACATGGTCGATTTTACTGACACACACATGAAAGAGGTTGAACTGTTCCTGCAAGCAGCAGTCGAGAAGAGTAGTGTGTTAACAGAAGACGATATTGATCCAAGAGATATAGTTTATGAACTCTCCAGCCAACTCAAACAGCATTGCTATACTTTTGGTGAAGATGTATTATGTGTTCCTAACATTATTACTATATCTATTCCCGAAACAAAAGCCGACCGCGTAGAAGATCTTGAAACTATCTTCAACTGTCAAAGCTTTCTTAAACTTATGGACTCCTATTTCAATGAAAAACGGTTACATCTGTTTAACCCTTTGAGAGTAGAAGTTCAGACCGTCAGTAAGGGCAATAGCCGAGTCATGTATCGTAGAGCAGGACTGTCTCTCGATTGGCCAGGAATTGAAATGTCTGCAGAAGACGTTAGAGTGGAAATAGATTATCGCAAAAAATCTATCAACAAAATCTACCCTCCAACACCACAAATTTCACAGATTGCTAGACTGACTGCACTCAATGCTGAAGTCTATCAAAATCGTTATCTAGTCGCCAAACCTACAGTCAAAATAGGCAGAATGCGCAGTATTGTAGATGAAAAAACTGGCAAACTGATAAGAAGAAACGATTTTGTTTTTGCCCATCAAGAAATACCCCAAGAAACAGGCAATAGTGTCTCCCGGCAGCACGCTTCCATCATCTATAAAGATGATAACTTTCTACTTTTTGACCACGGCAGTGTAAATGGAACTATCATCCAGCGCATGAAGACCAAGAATCAGATAACCGTATCACCAGAAAATATATCGGGAGTTGTCCTTGAAGATGGAGACATGATGCGCCTCGGATCAGCTTGGGTCAGCTTTGAGTTTGTCCATACAGATGAGAAAAGTCCACAAGCTAGCTATACTGGTTATGCCCTACCTTCTAACTAATAGTAGTTCTTGTCATCAAGTAGTTTCCTCTATCTATAAAACCAACTTTTCTATAAAATTTCTGCGCAGAAAAATTTTCATGCTCCACTTCTAAATGAACTGCCCCAATACCAATTTCTCTACACTGATGAATAAGAAATTCTATTGCTACTTTCCCTACTCCTTTTCCTCTTGCTTGCTCAATTATAAATAGCTCATCAATAAAAGCATCTAACCCCTTAAACTCTATGCTGTAACCTATTGTAAGAACTATATAACCTATAACTCTCTCTTCTTCGCAGATAAGCCATACACGACCATATTCAGGTCTATTTAGCAAACCTCTTAAAGCAACCATTGCCTCTGCTGCTATAAACTCTATCTGATCTTGCTCATAAAGATGAGTCATCATTGGAATAATAATTTGCAGATCGGTTTCATCGGCAGGCTTAAAAGCTATTCCAAAATATCTCTCAATAACCATTTATCTCACCCCTGAATCTACTGCAATATTATCGCTACTTTTTGACATCCTCCCGGTTTTGAAAAACGGGGATTGCTTAGAACGACGCTGAAACAACACGCCTAATATCGAAAGGAACTCTCAGTTAAGAAGGTTCGCCTTTGCCCAGCCCAGCTTCCAGGCGTAGAGACAGAAAGCCCTTCCGCATTTATCTAGATTTTCCATTTACCAACCAACAGTGGCTTTCATCCTTGGCCAAAGGTTTGGCTGAGGTCTTCTGCCAAAGAGTAATAAATCCGATTGAGAGCAGATCTATTTCATAGAATTTGCGTGGACAGGCTACTATCAACCAGCCTCCTTCAAAACTTCTGCAAGTTTGTCTAAAAGTTTCTCGGCAGTGTAGGGTTTCAGAAGAAAAGCTTGTACATTTGTTACTTCCAATATTCTTTCATTCGATGTAAGTCCACTTGTGGAAATGATTTTTACTTTTGGATCAAGCTTTTGAAGTATCTTTATTGTTGCTTGTCCATCAAGATTTGGCATCATCATATCGATTATTACAGCCTTAACCTCTTCTTGCCGCTTTGCAAAAACTGCTACAGCTTCTGTTCCATCCGAAGCCGTCACTACTTTGTAACCGTAGTTCTCAAGGGTGACTTTTGTTATATCCCTAATAGCTAGTTCATCATCCACCACCAGAATCAATTCACCATTTCCACAAGGCATCTGGTGCGACGAAAAGACTGTTCGATCATTGGCTGATTCAATAGCAGCAGGAAGATATATCTTGAAAGTAGTACCTTTTGTAAGTTCACTGTATACATCAACAAAACCACCATGACTTCTTACGATAGTCAGTACAGTAGAAAGCCCCAAACCTGTTCCTTTGCCTACATCTTTTGTAGTAAAAAATGGCTCAAAAATTCTCTGCATTACTTCTGATGAAATTCCAGTTCCAGTATCAGTAACACTAAGATAGATAAAGTTTCCTGGTTTTGCTTCTATGTGCATTCGAGCGTAGTTTTCATCCAAACAAACATTCTCTACTTCAAGTAGAAGCCTTCCACCCTCTGGCATTGCATCACGAGCATTTACACAAAGATTCATCATTACTTGATAAAGCTGTGTAGCATCACCAAGCACCGGCCATAAATCTTTAGAGATTTTTGTATCTATAAAAATAGACTTTGGAAATGTCTGCTGAACTATCTTCTTTATCTCTTGAATTATATGCTTGAGCTGTATTAATACTCTCTCACCATCTACCCCTCTAGCAAAAGAAAGTACCTGCCTTACCATATCGGCACTTCGGTCTGCACCCGAAGAGATCATATTGACTAACAGCTTTTTATCTTCGTCTAGTTCGCTATCTGCAAGCAGCTTTGAAGCAACAAGTACTGGAGTTAATGAATTGTTAAGATCGTGGGCTATACCACTTGCTAGTGTACCAATACTTTCCATTCTTTGAGCACGTAAAAACTGCTCCGAAAGCTTCTTCTTCTCTGTAATATCTGTATTTACAACGATTATTCCTTCTACTTTACCTATCTTGCTAGATTCACTTTCCGCATCACCGTCTATTTTCAAATAGTTCCACCGACTTTCAACTACTATAGCCCTACCATCTCTGGTAACTTGTCGAACTTCACTCACACCTTCAGTCTTGATCTGATCACCATCAGTTAGATTAAATTGTAAGTAAGTATTATCCTTAAATATCAGGTCAGCAACATTTCTTCCTATAGCTTCTTCCTTCTTCCAACCATATATCTTCTCGGCACCTTTGTTCCAAAAGACTATTTGACCTGACAGATCTTGTACAAATATTGCGTCTTGAGTTTTGTCGAGCAGTTCAGCCTGTTTTTTAACCTGCTCAGAAGCTCGCCTCCTCTCTTCCATCTCTTCTTTTAGCACTCTGTTGGCTTCAGAAAGCTCTTTGGTTCTCTCAGCTACACGCTTTTCAAGCTCGTCATTGATGGTTTGGAGTCTACTATAGGCTTTTTGCAGTGCCTCTTCGGCATGCTTTCTTTCAGTAACATCCCGAATAATACTTGTTACAAGCATTCCTTTTGAGCTTTTGAATGGACTTAAACTAATCTCTACAGGAAATTCTGTTCCATCTTTGCGCTTTGCATAAAGATCAAGGTTGGAACCCATCGGACGTGTGTGTGGATTTGCATTATAGTTATGACGATGTGTTCTATGAAGATTACGGAAACGGTCAGGTACAAGTACTTCTAGCTCCATACCCAAAAGTTCGTTGCGTGTGTAACCAAATAGCTTCTCTGTTTGAGTGTTTACAAGAACTATAATTCCACTCTGATCAACTATCAGAATTGAATCTGGTGCAAGCTCTAAAAGGTTTAAAAACCTATCTTCTTGCTGTTCATCTTCTATCTCATGCATAGCGACCCTTTTACAAGCTTCTTCTAGCTCGATTTTGATCTCATCTATATCCTTTTCTATTTTTTGCATAAAATCCTCGACATGATCCAGACGCTATGTTTTTGATATGATGACAACTATATTTGTACTTTATCAAAAAACTTGGATTCTCATAGTTGCTACGAAATAGGTTAAAAGATTAACTACGCGCACATTTTCTGCTTCTCTACAGAAGCTAGACAAGCCTTTGTTGTAAACGCTACATTCTAAAAGTCTACTTAGTCCTTACCACTACGGCGATTTATTCCATGACTAGAGTCATAGGTTTTCTCGCCGAAGATCTGTAAGATATCAATAAATAAAAGCTAAAGCAAAGCAGGAGTGGGCAAATGGCAAAAGAAAAGGTTCTAATTGTTGATGATGAAGAGGTAATTCGGTGGACGCTAAGAACTGCATTGAGAAGTTGGGGATATGACCCTTTAGAAGTTGATACTGTAAGCGCAGCAATCCCTACTATCGACACTGAACACCCTTCCCTAGTAGTTCTAGACATCCATTTGCCAGATGGTTCCGGCTTGGACGTACTGAGAGAAATAAAACAACGCCAACCATCTCTTCCGGTTATTATGATGACGGCACACGCACAGATTGAAAACACTATCTCAGCACTCCGTGGTGGAGCTTATGATTTTATTACCAAACCTATAAATCTTGAAGAGTTCCAGATAACAGTTCGCAATGGGATCGAAACCCAAAAACTACGTAAAGAAGTAACTCAGCTACGCAAAGAACGTTCTAAGCAGTTTAACTTTGACCAGATAATTGGTAAATCTCCAACAATGCTAGAAACCATTTCGCTTGCTCGTAAAGTTGCCGAAAGTGAAGCTTCTTCAGTTCTACTTCAAGGTGAAAGCGGAACAGGAAAAGACTTGATAGCAAAAGCAATACACTATGCTTCCAGACGCTCGGAAGCAGCATATGTAGCCATAAACTGTGCAACATTGCCTGGAAATCTTATAGAAAGCGAGTTGTTCGGCTACGAAAAAGGAGCTTTTACTGATGCAAAAGCTCGGAAAGAAGGACTCTTTGAACAAGCAGAGGGTGGCACTATATTTTTAGACGAAATAGGAGAGTTGGAACTCAACCTACAAGCAAAGCTTCTGCGTGTGCTAGAAGAAAGCTCTTTCAGACGTGTAGGGGGACTTCGCGACATCCCTCTTGATGTACGTGTCATTGCAGCATCAAATCGCGATCTCCAACTAGAAACAGAGTCAAATCGCTTTAGACTAGACCTTTACTACCGCTTGTCAGTAATTCAAATAGACATTCCACCGCTACGCGAACGTGGAGACGATGTTCTGCTGCTAGCCGATCATTACATTACCTTTTTTAGAGAACGTCTTCGCCGCAATATCTATGGCCTCAGTCCTGAAGCTATAGAAGCGTTTCGTCACTACTCTTGGCCAGGAAATGTTCGAGAACTGCGCAACTGCATAGAGCGCACCATGATACTTGAAGACGGAAATATGATAACTATGAAATACCTCTCTCGTGGAATAGCAGCAAGCGAGTCAGGGTCTCAGCAAGAAATAACTGAATCACAAATGACAAAAGGCTTTCGACTTCCTCCAGAAGGAATAAACCTTGAGCAAGTGGAACTTTCATTAGTCAAGCAGGCTATAGAGCGTAGTAGTGGAAATCAGACAAAAGCGGCTGAACTACTCGGCATATCTCGTGACCAGTTGCGCTACAGAATGAAAAAATTGGAAGGTTTTGATGTGCAATAAAAGAGAATCTCTTGCAAAAGCTCCAAAAATACTAAAAAGATAGCTTCTGCAAGTCTTCAACAAGGTTCAATTTCCAAAAAATTTATATACTTCATTTGAGAAATAAGCCGAAAAATCTTTACTATAAACGTGATTTTGTTAAAGAAAAAATTACAGCAACTAAGGAGTTTTTGTCTTAGCTCATAACTCTTTAATCAACAATTTCTCACATTTTTAATCCTTCTGCATCTCTGCTAACAGTAACAATTTCTATAAAAGACCATATAGCAGTGATAATAATTCCTATTCCCAACCAGCCCAAAAATAGAGTAATCAACAGTTGAGCAATCCCTCTGCCGCTATAACCAGCATAGAAGTTGTGGATACCAAAACAGCCTAAGAAAAAAGCTAGCAAAATATAAGCAACTCTACTCCTTGAAGAGCGCATTGGCATCATCATTGGAGCTACCATATTTTGATTGAAATTGTTGTTTACAAAGGTATTGGGCTGATGGACAGCAGGACTATCAAGAAAATGCTTTATATGTACTAAAGGCTGCCATCCTGTCATGCCCACTTGCCAGTACTGAGTGCTGAGATTAACAGCTCCTTGATGCCACATAGATCTGAGCTGATTTACTGTGTATGGCCCCATCTGTTGACCATTTAAGAATAGAAAATAGTTGTCAGGAGCAATCATATGTGGTGGTAGTGGACTTGGTACATTAGAGTAAGGCAGTGGCGACTGCCCAGGAGAATTAATTGGCACCTTCTGGTTATCAAACAACATATCGGGTCTTTGCTCTAAAACTGGATTTGAAGGTGACTGATGAACAGATAGACCACAACTGGGGCAATAGGTTGCAGTAACACTGAGGAAGTAACCACACTTTTGGCATTGCATTATATTTCTACTCCTTAAGTAAAAACTAACAATAGTCCTGTTTGGCTATTCAAACATAATCCTTTTAAAAACTTCTTTCAAACTACTAAAAGTTCAAATAGATAGGAAAATCCCTAATGTACTATTTAACAATATAAAATTGATTGATACGGAAATCAATATGCTAGGTGTTTTTAATTTCTATCTTTCAAAAAGCAGCTCTAAACTCTTTCAATAGACGCTATGGTGGCTAGAAGATTTTTATAGAGCCGACTTGAGATCCTATTGACCACAAACTATTGATTTAGAACATATTAACTAAAATTGTCAGCATGCCGACATTCTCTAAACCCTATATATTAAAAGCAGGTATGGCCAAAGTAGACAACATTAACTTCATAAGTATTTATTAAGCTGCTATTCTCTTTAATGTTGCATTTGCAGTAACATTAGACTTGCTATTGCAAAAAACTTTGTTCTAAACTTGCCTGAAATAATTAAGTTGCATACACTAATCTATAATTTCAGTCTATGCTTGAAATAGACAAAAAACTAACTAAAAATAATTACTCAAGGTTTGTAGAGTTTATTTAATCGATTACTCTGTATTTCTATTATTTACTCATTTTTTCACTCGCCATTAATTTTTTAGCACTACTACATTCTTCTTATTTTTAGTAAATTGTAGAATATCCCTTTTTGGAAGCGGCCAAGATGGGATAGAAGTGGCACGGCTATGATAGAGAAAAGAATCAACCAACATGGTAATCTAGGCGTCTTTGCTTTAGAGATTATTCCTCAAGGAACCGTCATCATTTACAAATGGAACGAAGATTTCTATAAAGAGATGGAAGGCTGGGTTCATCTCACTGTAGCAGAAGTGCTAATGCTTCCAGATTGGCAGCAGGATCTTTTTTACCGTTATGGACTTGATGAAGATTTTGATAAGATTGCTGGTCCTTTGGATATCACATATGTTACAACTACAGATAACTATATAAATCATGCCTGTGACCCTAACCTACATTTTGACTCTCAAGGCAATGTGATCACTAGTCGAAAAATTGAAAAAGATGAAGAACTATTTATTGATTACGGATGTTTTACTGTCAACTTTGATGAAAATTTTCAGTGTTGTTGTGGTTCAGAGAGATGTCGGGGTCGAGTAACCAAGAATGACTGGATCGATCTAGCTTTTAAATATGGATACAATATGCCCAAGTTTTTACATCAACACATTAAAGGCGTCTTGAATGGTCGAAAAGATTTCTAACCTTGAGCAGATTAGTCAATTTCTCCAAGACGGTAACATTTGCAGTGATCGAGTTAAGCTCTACTTAGAACTTGCCAAAGTTTCACCAGGTAGACTGGTGCTGCTTAAGAATTCAAAGCAGTATGTTACTCTCTACAAAGAGCTTGGCCGAAAAGCAGCTTCCCCATCCTTGCTTATAGAACACTACTTTTTCTATCAAGCCAACAATAAAGATTTTAAAAAGATTATTCCTACTTCGGAAGTTCAAGACATTTTGGACTTTATCTATCACCATTATGATGATTTTTGGCTCTCATATGACAACCTGCTCCCAAATCAGCACGACTGCGATGATGAAATCCACCGCTACAATCTGCTTCAGCTTCAAGGATTGACATATGAGAGCTATCTGAGTCAATTAAATAGCAACAGTAGATTTAACCTGAAAAAAGCTCTTAACAGAACAGCCGATGCAGAAACCATTCATATCACTGGTTATGATCAACTATCTCACTACATCAAAACTTTTATCAAAGATCATTACTACTTAAAATATGGAGAAGAGTCTTTACTGCGAAACGATCTAATTTTGAGTGAGACATTGATTGCCGCCAAACTATTCAATACTCACTTGTATGTGATTCAAGCAGAGAGCCGTTATGCTTTCATTCTTTTTGCTAAAATAGATGGTTCGTTATATGTTCTTTTC
>JAEUQL010000099.1 GCA_016789295.1 Blastocatellia bacterium
ATGGCTTTCTTAAGTTGTAGGTCTTCTGCCGGTGCTGGTTCGGTTGTCGGCAGTACTGGATCAGCCTCTTCTGTTTCTTGACCGCTCTGTTGATCGTCGTCTTCGGGCACTTGCTCTTCTGTAGCTACAGCAGACTTGACTTCTATGGTTGGAACTATCCCAGGAGTCTCTTTTGTATCCATAAAGGCTTTGCCGCTAGGGGTAGCATATTTGGTGACAGTCAGGAGCAGAGCTGCACCATTTTTGAGTTCAAACAGCCTCTGTTCTGAACCAGAGCCAAAAGTGCGTTCTCCAACTATCTCACCGCGTTTGTTTGCTGCAAAGGCTGCAACAATTATTTCGGCTGCATTTGCAGTGCTGCGGTCTGCTATCAACACCACTTGGCCAGTGAAGACTGCTGAAGTATCAGCTTCATAGGTTGCAGTTACTGCATTGTTATGTCCAAGTGTCTTTGCAATAGTTCCAGACTTGACAAAGATGTTGGTGGCTTCAATGCCTGCTTCTATATTGCCGTTGGCTACACCACGAAGATCCAGTATGAGCTTCTGTGCCCCACGCTTCTGTAGATCCTGAATACTCTTTTTCAGTTCTGTAGCCTTTCCTTCAGCAAGTGTGTTCAGTTTTACATATCCAATGCCTGGCTCAAGAATGGAAGCTTCTACTGATGGCTGCACAACTTCGCCTCTCTTGAGTTTCACTTTATAAGGACGGCCACGACGAAAAACTTTGACTTCAACTTCAGTACCCGGTTGACCACCTATCAGATCTTCCGCATCATAAAGGCTAATGTCACGGCTTGCAAAACCATTTACATATTCCAAGAAATCGCCACTGCGAAGCCCTACTTTTTCAGCAGGTGAGCCTTTAAGAACAGAAACAACATAGATGTAGCCAGCTACTTTTGAAAGAACAAGACCGGTCTGCATCTGTTCAGGTGTTGGCTGACGAAACTTCTTTACTTGCTCAGGGGTGAGATAGGAACTGTAGGGGTCAAGCCCTTCTGTAAGGCCGCGTAGAGCACCTACTCTGACCTTCTCCAGATCGGGTTCGTCTACATAATCACGGACTATGTGTCTTAAGACCTCACCAAAGATACGCAGTTGTACATATGGGTCACCTTTGGCGAATACATCTTTTTGTACTGATAGAAATCCTCCTACGATAGCGTAGAGAGCAACAATCAAGGATATAGAGATGATGGAAAGTTTTCCTCTGAATGACATTTTTAAGTCCTCTTTGAACGCTTGAGCACCCCTTGCTTGAGCAGTCCTGCCTTGGGCTTGCTTGGGCGTGTTTATTAATTTGATAGTCAAAAACAAAGGCGTCTACGAATAATACAACAGTGCAGTGAGCAGTAGCAAGCAGAGCCAAAATAATCTTCCAAGCCTAATCTGATATCCAAATTTTTTGTCTAGTTGACAAATCTTGACGTTAAAGTACCCTTCTGTTAGTTTCTAGGCTTGCTCGGTGGGAATAACTCCTGTAAAATCGTTCTCCCGACGCTTGAAACGTAGCGAACGTTTTTTCGGTTCTAGCAAATATTTTTGATCCCCAGCTTTACAAAATTTATGCAAGCTCTTAGGAGGTTAGATGTCATTTGAAGCTTTAGGAATGATCGAGACTAAAGGTTTTGTCGGTGCTGTAGAAGCTGCAGATGCTATGGTCAAAGCCGCAAATGTTACTCTTATAGGAAAAGAATACATAGGTGCTGGTTATGTTACAGTCTTTGTTCGTGGTGATGTAGGAGCAGTCAAAGCAGCCACAGACGCAGGAGCAGCAGCAGCACGCAGAGTAGGAGAACTCATAAGTGTTCACGTCATACCAAGACCACACTCAGAAGTAGAACGTGTACTTGCAGATAATGGTATGAGTGTAGAACACGCACTTGCTGCTAGCTCACAAGGTGAACTAGGAGCTGGTAACAGCAAGAAAGTACTACCTTCAAAACAAGAAGAGAAGAAGTAGTAGATGAATTTTCAGAAAGGCTCTGTCTATGCCTGTTGATGCTGATCTAACTTCTGTGCAACAAGCACGCGATCTTGTTGCTGCATCAAGCGCAGCACAGAAGATCTTTGCTACTTTTAGCCAAGAAAAAGTAGACAAGATAGTAGAAGTGATGGCACGTGCTGCACTGCTTGATAAAGAGAGACTTGCAAAGATCGCTGTCGAAGAGACTGGTTATGGAGTTGTAAAGGACAAGACCGAGAAGAACCGCTTTGCTGCTGAAGATGTCCACAACTTCTTTCGTGGTCTGAAGACAGTAGGTGTAATTAACGAAAGAGACAATATTATAGAGATAGCCGATCCACGCGGTGTAGTAGCTGCAATCATCCCATCTACCAATCCAACATCAACAGCTATCTTTAAGATCCTTATCTCTGTAAAGTCTCGCAATGGTGTAGTACTCAGTCCCCACCCATCGGCTGCTCGCTGCATCAATGAAACTACACGCATAATGAGAGACGCTGCAGAAGCAGCAGGCATGCCAAAAGGGCTTGTCGGGTGTCTGGCTATTTCTACCTTACAAGCTACAGAAGAACTGATGAAGCACAAGCTAACAGCAGTAATTCTTGCTACAGGTGGTATAGGACTTGTTAGAGCAGCATACAGCTCTGGCAAACCGGCTTTTGGCGTTGGACCAGGCAACGTTCCAGTTCTGATCGAAAGTTCAGCAGAGATAGACAAGGCTGTAAGTGATATTCTTGCAAGTAAGACATTTGACTACGGCACCATATGCGCTTCTGAACAGGCTGTGGTAGTTGAAGCTGCTGTAGACAGTCGCGTAAAAGCTGCTTTTATTGCACAAGGTGCTAGGTTTTGCGATCCCGACGAGATAGCAAAACTTGAAAAATTGATGGTTCTTCCAACTCGTGGACTCAATCCAAAAGTTGTAGGTAAGTCCCCACAGGTGATTGCACAAATGGCAGGGTTTTCGATCCCTGCTGATACACGTGCTTTGATCGTAGAACTTAAAGGCGTAGGTAGAGATCACCCACTCTCAATGGAGAAACTCTCTCCAGTACTTGCTTACTACACTGTTGACAACTGGCAGATAGGTAGTGAACTTTGCCACGAAATACTCCGCTTTGGTGGCATGGGACACACCATAGGAATACATTCAAACAACCGTGACATTATACGCCAGTTCGGCCTGCGCCAACCTGCGTCAAGAATAATTGTCAATTCACCCACGACACACGGAGCTATAGGACTTTCAACCGGCCTTTCACCAAGCATGACCTTGGGCTGCGGTAGTTGGGGAGGGAATGTTACCTCTGATAATGTCTCACCAGTACATTTGATGGATATCAAGCGCGTAGCATTTGAGACCCGCCCTGTCAGCTCAGTAAGCAGAGTTTCTTCAGTTCTGGCATCTGCAGCATCATCAACGGTCGATCTAGTTACCAAAGGTCTGATAACGCAAATAGCTTCAGAAGTTATTAATCACAGTAAAAGTCAGGACAGTGGGTCTCATTCACACGGCAGCAGTGTAGCTGAGTCTCCGTCTGCCGGTTTGAATGACTCGGCCATTACTGAGTTGGTAGAGCAGTTTCTTTCCCAAAGAAGAGCCAAGCGTGTTAAGGCTGCTTCAACTACCACCACAGTTACTTCAAAGGTAGAAGAGCAGAAGCAGGCTGCTGTGGAAGAGCCAAAAAAAGAAGCTTTAGAGGAACCAAAAAAAGCAGACAAGAAGGTTGAAGCAGTAGAAGCAGAAAAGGTTAAGAAAGCTGAAAAAGTAGAGATAGTCAACAGCCGACCTTATGACTTTGTCTGTGAAGATGATGTCAGACTTGCTCTCAAAAATAGACAGAAGATATATGTTACAGCCAAGACTATAATTACTCCCTCAGCACGCGATCTGGGCGAGAGCAATGAGGTCTTTGCCAAGGTTTAAATAAAGCTGCCCTCTAGCAATGTCTGAGGGGATGAGAGTTGTTCGAAAGTAGGAGATTCTATGCAAGAGAAAGAGGCCGCAGAAAAGGCACTGTCCGAAGAACAATCTGTGCTTGAAGACCTCAGAGAAGAAGAGGTAGTACAGGCTGTAGAAGATCTAAGGCTTGGTAAAGGTGAGGGTAGCCACCCATCACTAATACACGACCGAAAAGTAGAAGCTGAGCTGAAAGATATGTTTCGCGATATCGTGGCTCAGTTTATTACTCCTGTAGGCAAATCTATCAGAGCCTTGGCTAGCGGTGATCTTTCGGACAAGAATATAGAGATATGTATAGGTGGTCTGAAACCACTAATAATGGCTGCAGAAGAGATCCACTACAATGATATCTATGATGTACTGAAGTCCATAGAACAGCCACTAATGGCTTTTAAGCAGGGCAAGAAACGAGTACTTTCGAAAAAAGACCTCAAAAATATCACTACTGATTATAAAGAATTAAAGAAATTGATTACTCGTAGTGTTGGAGGCGAAAGCATAGAAAGTATCACCGGTGCACGCTCCATCGCTCCAACTTCAGCCATAACTTCTCCTGCCGAAATACACATATCGGATCTGCTTGTCTACTTCAAGGATGCAGACTCAGAAGATTTGCAGAAACTCTATGCTACTGGTCTAACAAAACTTGGAGACCTTTCCAATGCAACTATACAGGAGATCATAGATTCTACAGGTTTGCCTACAGAACGAGCAGTGATGTTGAAAAGATATGCAAATAATGCCATCTCAGCAGTTATGGCTGCCCTTCCAGGAAGGTCTGACTTCTCTTCAGAGAAGCTTTCTGAGTACATTGCTAGGCACACGGCTGAGATGGAACGCGAAGAGGGTTCAGAACTAGCTATTCCTTCCAATGTGAAAGAACAATGGACAACAGCAGCAGCAGCAGTAGTCGTAGAAATGGCACTCTACAGCCAGGCTGTAACTGTCTTAAAAGACGATTTGGAACGAATACATAAGAGCTTGCTCAGCCTGAGAGTCTGCAGAGAGAAGTTTAAGACAGAAGTGGATTTTTATAGAGATGACTTGATAGATCTTTTTGAAAGTAATGAATACTTGAACGATGAAATAGGGACAGCTACAAATTTCCATCGCCAACTACTAAGAGACTTGAGACGTGGCATAGAAGTAATAAATTCAATGCTCAACAAGACAGAAGTGCTCTATGACCAACTTGATGAGACCCTTGAAGAGACTCAGGAAACAGAAGCCGCTGTAATTTCACTACGTCGTAGAAAAAGGCTCCTTTCAAAAGGTGGACTACGTCGGCGTGCTAATAATGAACAGGAAGAAGAGAGAGAGATTTCAGATACTCCACTACCACGACGCTTAAGCTGATAAGCTCAGACTTTGAGAGGAACAGTGACCAGAATGAATGAGACTGAAGAGGTAGTATATAAGATTACAAGGGCCGTCTATGAAAGGCTTGGAGAGAAAGCTACTCCAGAAATAGTTGAAGCTCTAGTAGGCGATCTGTTTGCAGCCGTAAAACCATTGCTGGCCGCAAGAGAGAAAGTAGAGAATAAACCTGTCTCTGAGTCTCCAACCACAAACCGCTATGTCATATCTGTTTTTGGAATTGACCAGCCAGGTATTGTTGCATCAGTATCAACACTGCTGGCAGAAGCCAACTGCAGCATTATCGATATCAACCAGACGGTAGTTCAGCGCAAGTTCGCCATGATCATGATAATAGGTGCATCAAATGCAAACAGAGACCTTAACCAACTTAGAGCTTCTCTCAAAGAAATAGGTCAAAAACTTGGTGTTAGCATATACATACAGCGCGAAGATATATTCCACGCAATGCACCGAATCTAAAAAAATGGCTCTCTTTTATCTTCTACTTGTTAGATTTTGACTTCTTAACAGAGTTAGATATTAAGCTCTGCTTAAAGCATGACACTCCACACGCGCTGAAGTGCGATAGCTTCTTTGTGCGAAGCCAAGACTTCATAGAAATTATTCTTAGATGGCTTCTGGGAAAAGCGAGGTTAGTAGCGGTAAGTTGTTTATAGCGATCTAGTTTCGCTATCTATCTAGAGGCTTTCTTGCTGGAAAGTATCGACGAGTTGAAAAGTGCCAATAGCAGCAAGAGGAGTCAGCACAGGCTGCCAAGCGGCTCAAACCCAAGAACCTGATGCTGGTATAGAGATACCACAGTACCTTCCAACTTCATGGAGTTATAAAGAAACTGTAGAATAGTTTGTTGGGTGTGGAATGTAGCTCATATCAAAGTTTCAGCAAGTAGCTCAAGGATAAAGCCCTTATGTCATATGTTGTTCAAGCAAGAAATGGGGCAGAATTAAACAGGTTTTATGAAGAAGATTTGTTAATCCACGACTGGTATCGTTTTGTCCTGTCTTACCCACCTCATCTTGTACAAAACTACCTGCATAAATTTAGTGTTAGCAAGAAAAACTGCGTACTTGATCCATTTTGCGGGACGGGTACAACATTAGTGGAATGTAAAAAGCATGGAATATCTTCAGCAGGAATTGAAGCAAATCCAATAGTGCACTTGATGGCCGAAACAAAGACAAGTTGGGATGTAGATGTCTCTGCTCTTGTCAATCATGCAGATGCCATTGCAAAAGAAAGTATCCTGAGAATTAAAAAATATAGCGACAATCTAAAGACTCTCACGAAAGAGCAAGAAAATTTAATTATTAAAGACTCGATCAGCCCTATGCCATTACATAAAGCTCTGGTTTTGCTTGAAGTAATGGATGAATTTTATGATTCTCGTTTCAGCAGCTACGAGAAAACAGCTTTTGCCAAACATCTCGTTTTTACTTTCAGTAACTTAAAATTTGGCCCAGAGGTTGGGGTTAGCAGAAAAAAGAAATCAGATGTTGACGTAATTGGAATCTGGCTAAAACAGATCAAGGAAATGGCTGAGAATTTAGCATTTTCTAGCCAACATAAAAATGTTAGGTCAGTGGTTTATTTAGCTGATGCTAGAGATATGGAAATTACACTACAACCAAACAGTATCGATACTGTAATAACTTCCCCTCCCTATCCAAATGAAAAGGACTATTCAAGAACAACACGGCTTGAATCAGTGCTATTGAACTTTATTACCAGCAAGAAAGACCTTAGAAAACATAAAGAAAGATTGCTGCGATCCAACACAAGAAATGTCTATGTCAATGACACAGATGACAGGTGGGTTGCACGCAATGGGCGGATTCTTGAACTTGCAGATTCAATAGAGAGAAAACGTATAGAGTTGGAAAAAGACTCAGGATTTGAAAGGCTATACCATAAGGTTGTAACGCTATATTTTGGCGGAATGGCTCGTCACCTGGAAGAATTAAAGCCAAAGCTCCGTCCTGGTGCAAAGCTTGCTTATGTAGTAGGTGACCAAGCTTCGTACTTCAGAATACTAATCCAAACAGGTGAAATATTGGCAGATGTGGCTCGTGATTTGGATTATGAAGTGTTAAATATTGATTTATTCAGAACACGCCTATCAACCACCACAAAAGATCAACTTCGTGAAGAAGTGGTGCTCTTACAATGGAAAGGGTAAAGAGTTTAACTATGGCTAGCAACAGTAAAAATAGGTATGCCCATCTGATTGAAGATATATTCTTCAAACGCTACAAGAAGGGTGACGCACGAGTTGAGTTCATCCGGGAAGACATTGAAAATACCGCCACACAATTAGATATTAAACTTCCAAAGAATTTAGGTGATGTTATCTATTCAGTGAACCTCTCGGCTGTAAAGAGCCGAGCTTCCGGGTCGGTGAAGCTGTCTCACGACAGGATTTACACCTTAGCGGTTCGCGCTTGTTTCTGATAAGTAAGTATTTTGCCGTTAGGCTATCAGACTTGCGGGCTGCCATAACTCGTTGAGTTAATAGTTGAGTTATTAGGTCTTACTGTCCCTCTACGCGCACTCTCCCGCGTACCTGCGGGTGTTGATGATAACTTCACAATTACCATATTTGCTTTTTATCATTCTTTCTTTTATTTTGTCTATACTTTTTTCTTATTTTTCTGTTTTTTACCGCCTCTCGGCGATGGCTTGCTTAACTCGGCTCTAAAGAAGCCCAGACTGCGCAATCCTAAGAAGGTTCAAAAATGTTTGGTGGGAAGTTTTTGATCAACCTTATTTCGATGGTCTTTTAAGTGATGTCTATGTGGTTAGTGATAGCTTACAAGCGAAAGCCGACTTCTTGTCAATTGTTGAGAAGACCTCTTTTCGTTATGTTGATGCTGGCCGTCTTATAAATGCTCGGACAGTCGAGCGTATGACACTTTTGAGTGGAGAGTTAGGATTGCGGCTTGGATTTTTTCCAAGAATGAACTATACCCTCTTGGGAACCAATTGGTCAGTAGGCAAAGGCAATGCCCAACTGGACGCAATAATAGGAAGAGCTTTATAGCTCAAAAAATGTTGGCTTAAAAAGAAAACTTTTCTTTTTAAGCCAATCTTTGTAAAACTAGACACTAGTTATAGTTGTGTGGATATCCACATTATTTAATGTGGAGCATTGTTAGAATTATTGTGGTTATAGCAGTAGATATTTTAAACCGTCTCAAATTATAGTTGCGCTGCTAAAAATAGAACTTCATTTCTTTAGCCATTAAAGCTGAAAAGGAGAATTATGAAAATAGTACTACTGTTGCTGTTATTTACGGTAACTATTGGCAGTTATGCTAGCTATAGTAAGGAACAATGGAAGGAAAGACCAGACCTAAAGAAATATTTCAAAGAGGCCGGTGTTGAAGGGAGCTTCTTACTTTACGACTTAAAACAAGATAAATATCTTGGTTACAATCTAAAGCGTACTAAAATTGGTTTTATTCCTGCCTCAACATACAAGATCTTCAACTCTTTAGTTGCTTTGGAAACAGGTGTAATTCGTGATGAGAAAGAAATACTCAAATGGGATGGTATAGAGCGCAAGATCAGTAGCTGGAATCAAGATCAAGACTTGCAGAGTGCTATACGTAACTCAACTGTCTGGTTCTATCAAGAATTGGCACGTCGTATTGGTCAAGAACGTATGCAACATTATGTAGATCTTGCTCATTATGGTAATCGCAATATAAATGGTGGTATTGATCGTTTCTGGTTGGATGGTGATATCAGAGTTACATCAGAAGAACAGATAGATTTGCTTGTAAAGTTACACCTTAACAAGCTGCCTTTCTCTGCTAGAACTGTTGACATTGTGAAAAATATCCTGATAAATGAAAAAACAGATAGATATACTCTACGCGCCAAAACAGGATGGAGCGGGGTACCAGATAAAAAGCAGACTTCTCCAACACCTATTGGATGGTGGGTAGGTTATGTGGAAAGAAAGGATAATACTTATTTCTTTGCCACAAACATTGATATTACCAAGGATGAAGATGCTAAAGCACGCATACCCATTACCAAAAATATACTTCGGGATCTGGCCATAATAGAGTGAAGTAGTTTTAGAAGTCCCTAGCTGCAAATGGGACTTCTGTTTGCTACCTTTGACACTCTCACACAGCTAAGCAGTTTTCCTACAAAAGTAGTAAGCTTACACTTTCTGTCCTTGAATGTAGGCTTTCTCTGTAATTTGTTATATTTATAGCTTTGTGAAGACTGCTCTGCAAGCACCAACAAGCCGCCACAGATTGGATCGGTGTCTGTAGACTGTTGCCTCACCAACAGAAGCAAAGATTAAGGTCATGACCTCTGAAAGCGAGTGTTTGTGTCTTAAGGAAAATTCATCAGCAACAATTGCTCCAAGACTCTCCAGTAGAGCAAAAACAGCAGAAGCAAATAGATAGAGTATTGCAAGTGAAGTTTCACCTAAAACCAAAGCAAAAAGTGCTA
>JAEUQL010000009.1 GCA_016789295.1 Blastocatellia bacterium
AAACGGAGCTCAGGGCTCTGTCACGATAGGGGGAGCCGTTTCACCCGCAGGAGGAAACTTTGAAGAGCCTGTGACTCAAGCGACACTAGCTGTTGTAGGTGCGTTCCTTGGACTTTCAAGAGAAAGTGTCTACTTTGTTCGTAAAGCACTAAAAAAATATGTAACTGAACAGATGCAACCAGAAGAGTATGTTGCTCTTGTTAAAACAAGCACAGGTCTTGGTAGCTTGGGTAGTTTCACTAACAATAAAGAATTTCTCTACAGTGTTATAGACAAGATAACTTTCAATCCTTACGGACGTGGAGCACTTCCTGGCATAGAGCAAGTGGGAGCAGATATTGCTAAAGAACGAAATCCTGGAAAAGGAAAACGTGACATCACAAGCCCAGAACTTGAGGCATTACAACAAGATATATATGCTATTGGTACGTTAGAGGCACTCTACAGCATTACAGCAGCACTTAAACCACTAGCTGGAAAAAAGGCTGTAATTCTGCTATCAGATGGTTTTGATGCAACTCTTTTAAACTCAAAGGAGAGATATGAAAAGCTTGTAACTTTAGCAAATGCTAGCTCTGTAGTATTTTACAGTATAGATACCCGTGGCATAGCAGTATTGGATGAAACTGCTGCAGATAGGCTTAGTGTATCAGATACAGGATTTTCTCGCCGTACTTTCTCTTCTATTAGGCCAACTATTTTTAATAATACACAACAAGGGCTTGCTAATTTAGCGGCTGATACTGGAGGTTTTATCATTAGAAGTACAAATGACATAGCTGGTGGTGTTGGTCGAGTTATGAATGATCTTAGACACTATTACCTGCTAGCATATTCTCCAGAAACAGAGTTAGAAGAGTCTGAATTTACCAAACAGACTTATCGCAAGATTACAGTAAAGGTTAAAAAACCTAATCTTCAACTCAAGTACAGAAAAGGCTATTCTCCATCCAAAGATGAAGGTATTTCGCCCCTACTTTTCAATACTTCAGAAGCAAAGCTGAAACTACACACCAGTTTTTCTCAAAAAGATGGTAGTGGCTCCATAGCTGCTATCATGTTAATAGATCCAGAAAGTATATTCTTCAGTCAAGAAACAGAAGATCGAGTCAGTGCAAACATAGGAGTAGCTTTAGAAATCTTATCGGATGCTAGCCAAGTGATAGAACAAACAGTTAGAAATATCACTATTTCTTTTAGTCAGCAACAGTATGAGCAAGCAAAAAAGCAAGCTTTTGTCTTTCCATTAGAAATACCAGCTTCCAAACCTGGTTATTACCATGTAAAGGCTTCTGTTAAAGATCTGATCACAGGCAAGACAGGAGCAACTAGCCAATTTTTACAGATTCCTGATTTAAAAAAAGGTGCTCTGTCAATGTCTGGACTTAACATCTCTTCTAGTGAGCCGATGAGTTCACTCCACAGAAAATTTAAAAATAGTGATGAACTTGACCTGCAATATGAAGTTTACAATCCTAAAACTGATGAACAGAAACATATAAAATTAACAACACAGATGTTTCTCTATTGTGATGGAGAGTTGATACACACTGCTGCTGAGGAAAAATTATCTTTAGAAACAGTTAAACAGATACTGCCTCTGTCTAAAAAGCTCAAATTTGGGAAAGCTCTTCTACCTGGAAACTATCTAGTCCAAATAGTAGTCAAAGATGAAGTAGCGAAAAAATCTGTTAGTCAATCGCTAGATATAGAGATTGCAAAGCCAGAATAGAGAAGCAATTTCACAATGGTTTTAACTGTTAGCATTATGGTTTAGTGGACTTTGTTCGGGTTTCTTTGCAGCCAGTTTAGGATTGTAAGTTAAGTCTTTTAAGATTAAGACAAGACCAAGTAGAAAAGGAACTCCACAAAAGATAACTAGTACAAGAAGAGCTAGAGCTATCAACAGTTCATTAGTACCAGTATTTACTGGAAGGAAAAATATTCCTGTAAAGATTATTACTGCAAATAGTAACAGTGCCGTCAGAGTCCACGCTACACCTTCTGATATAACTACTGCTACAAATCCTGTCTTACTTATCAAACGACTTCTTGGCAAGACTGCATCTTTACGATCAAGCATCTTCAGGATAATAGCTAGGTTAGCCTGACAATTGCGGCAGTAATCTCTACGCTCATTTTCAACTCCACAAGTGGGGCAGTAAAGACTTTTTTTTCCTAATTTAGACATAACAAGATCTACTATACCACTACAGATTGAATTCGCAAGCTCAAGTTTTACTAAAAATGGCTAGATCTCATAGCAAATAGTCTTCGAAGCCCTGCTTCATACGGCTCATCAGTGTAGAGAGAAACATAATCGATAGAAAGCTTTCCAAACAGTTTTGCTAACTCTGCCTGTTGGGTCTGTAAAGTAGATTGAAATATTTGACGAAAATCTTGGCTACTGCTGTCAACCATAACAGTCTCTCCAGTCTCAGTGTCCTCTATTTCTATCATCCCAGCGACAGGAATATCCTTTTCTCTCTTATCAGAAAGGTTGATAGCAACTATGTCGTGTCTGCGACTTGCAATTTTTAAGGGATTTTCGAAATTAGGAGATAAGAAGTCAGAGACAAGAAAAAGGATGGCTGGACGAGGTAGTACACGGTTTAAGTAGTTTAATGCACTGGCAATATCCGTTCTTCTGCTAACTGGCTCTGTAAGCATCAAGTCACGAACTATTCTAAGAGCATGCCGTGTTCCTCTCTCTGGTGCAACATAACATTCAACTTGATCAGTAAAGAGCAACAATCCTACACGGTCATTATTTGTTGCGGCAGCAAAACCTAAAATACAACATATTTCTGCTGCTATCTCACGTTTTGTTCTGTCAACAGAAGTAAAATAGCCTGAACGAGAAAGGTCTACTACTAGAATCACTGTCTGTTCGCGCTCTTCAATATGCTTTTTGATGTAGAGTTCACCAGTGCGTGCCGATACATTCCAATCAATCAGACGCACATCATCTCCAGGTGTGTACGGGCGCACCTCGTCAAACTCCATTCCACGACCACGAAAGACACTTCGATACTCGCCAGCAAAGCCAGTATGTATCAACTTTTTGCTATGAATCTCAAAAAGTTTTATCTTTTTGGCAAGCTCTGCTGGAAGTGAAACAGCCTTCTTTCTGCCTTGCTCTACTACCATTATGTTCTAAGGTACTGGTATACGTTCAAGTATACGTCTAATGAGATCATCTGAAGAAACGTCCTCGGCTTCAGCTTCATAAGTAAGCATCAGACGATGGCGCAACACATCTGAGGCAATAGCTTTTACATCATCTGGTACGACGTAGGCTCTACCTTTAATATAAGCAAAAGCTTTAGCAGCAATTATTAGATAGATAGTTGCTCTAGGAGATGCACCAAATCTAACTAATGATTTTATTTCATCAAGCTTAAATGCAGACGGGTTTCTTGTTGCTTGAACCATATCCAAGCAGTAGTCTTTCAGACGTTCGTCAATATAGATCTGCCCAACAGTTGAGCGTATTTTCTGAAGGTCTTCAAGAGAGACCACTTTCAAAACCTCAATATTAACGGCTGAAGCTGACTCTCCTTTTGATTCAGTTTTCGTTGTTAGCCTATCAACCATCTCTCGTTCTTCTTTGCGTGTTGGATAACTAACAATAACTTTCAGCATAAACCGGTCAACTTGTGCTTCTGGCAGTGGATATGTACCTTCTTGCTCTATAGGATTTTGTGTTGCAAGTACTAAAAAAGGTTCTGGCAGTTTATAGCTCTTCTCTCCTATGGTAACTTGACGTTCCTGCATAGCTTCAAGAAGAGCACTCTGGACTTTGGCAGGAGCACGGTTTATCTCATCTGCAAGGATTATATTTGCAAATAGAGGCCCAAGCTTTGGGACAAAATCACCTGTCTTTTGATTGTATATCAGAGTACCTATTAGATCGGCTGGCAAAAGGTCAGGTGTAAACTGTATACGCCTAAAATGTAGATCCAAACACTCGGCAAGCGTGCGTATCGTCAAAGTTTTTGCTAATCCTGGAACACCTTCTAAAAGTATGTGCCCACCTGTAAGAAGTCCTATCAAAAGACGATCTACTAAAGTAGCCTGTCCAACAAGCCGTTTTCTTAGCTCAGTGACAAGTGTTGTCAGAATTACAGACTGCTCTTTTACTAAATTACTAAGCTGGTTAAGTTCTGTTGACATATAGATTTTAATTACCCGGCTCTCTCATAAAAACTATACTATTTTTACATTTTTACACGATCAATTTTTTAATTTTAGAATGATAATGCATTGCCTGCTTTCAATTCTACCTCGCATTGACCCGCAAAATGGTCGTACTTTTGCTTGCTTACCTGTTCTCAATTTTTTCAGTCCACCATTAACCCAATCCACATTTTCTTGCTACTCCAAAAATTTTTGTATTTTTGTGAACCTTTTTTTACGAATTTTGGGCGATAGCTTATAGGAAATATACAAGTAGCTCTTGTGTAAAAATATTTTATAGGAGATGTTATGCCATTTATCAAAAAATTAGACCGCTATGACGCTTTCTTATATCCTAGTCAAGACAAGCAGAGTGGACGCATCAACCTCTACTGTCAAGATCACAAACTTTACCTGCTCTTTCTTGATCCTTCTACACCCTCTTCACCCAACTCTTTCAATCCAGCTACAAAGATAGGTGTTGCACATCAGCCCTTTAGCCAGTATCAACATTTTTTGGATCTTGTTCGTAATGAAAAGCCTATCTCTGTAACCTTTAGACCTGAAGATGCACCACCAACATTCGTTGTCTTCTGTGCAGGTGAAACTCCTGGAGAAGGTGAAATGTAGCTCATAAAGGGGGCTTTAGTTAAAGCCTCCTTTTTTTGAACTACTTAAAGAGAGCACCTGGAGTGTAACGCTCTTGTCCCATCAGTCTCTCCACATTCATTTTTACTCCACCAAAGTCTTCTATGCCGTGAAATTCTAAAGATCTACCATTTGTGAGTAAGATTTTTAAGGCTGGGCGAGCTAACAGATAGTACCAAGACTTTGTTTCGATGCATCCTAACACACCTCTTAGATCTATTTCTATCACAGGTTGTTGACTTGATTTGTTCCATGAGAACCAAAAAAATCGATGATTGGTAACCAGAAGTAGCCCGCTTTCCCACCAAGCTCGCTCTGCTTTTGTACGCAAAATCTCAAACTCGCCTGGATTGAAGTTGATGTCTACTTCTTTGTCTATCTTGAAAAATCTTTTCAAAGCTCCCATCTACTAGCCGCCTATACAGGACATTGTACGTTCTGGGGGAATAAAATCTGGTTCGTTTATACGATGTCCAGCCTCTTTTTTCAGTACTGCTTCAGCAATGAAGTCTACTATATCTGTCCGATTTGCTCCATTTCTTAGAAGATCGCGCAGGTTATGTTCGTTGAGGGAAAAAAGGCAGGTTCGGATCTGCCCATCTGCTGTAAGCCTTATGCGGCTGCAGGCTCCACAGAAAGGCTCTGTTACAGGAGCAATGATCCCTATTTCACCTGCAGTTCCATCAGCAAAACCATACCTTCTAGCTGTCTCACTCTTGTGGTTGGGGTGTAAAGGAACTAGGGGATAATGCTCATTTATCTGCTCATATATCTCTTTTCCTGACACAACCATTTCTCGTCGCCATTCACCAGGGCCATCGAGAGGCATGTATTCTATATACCTAGCAACTAAACCGTACTTACGAGCAAATGTTGCAAAATCGACTATCTCTAAGTCATTTATTCCACGCATCACCACCATGTTTACTTTGATTGGTGTTAAATTGTATTTGCGAGCAGCTTCTATTCCTGCCAGTACTCTATCAAGAGCGTTAACCTTCGTTAGAAGCTCAAAAGATCTAGGTCTGAGTGAGTCGATGCTGATACTAACGCGCTTCAGTCCAGCTTTACTAAGTTTTTCTGCAAATTCCGGAAGGAAATAAGCATTTGTAGTCATAGCAAGGTCTTCAATGCCTGGAATCTTTGCTAGTGATTCAATAAATCTGACTACTCCCCGACGTAGTAAAGGTTCTCCACCCGTTACTCTTATTTTAGTAATGCCAAGAGAAACAAAGACCTCTGTCAAAAAGGTAAGTTCTTCATAAGAAAGAATTTCGGACTTCTGTTTCCATTTTACTCCAGTTTCTGGCATACAGTAGATACATCTAAAATTGCAGCGATCTGTAATAGATATTCTCAGATCCCTTATTGCCCTACCGTAACTGTCTTTCAAACTATTTTGACCCAAAATTGGAAGCATATGCCCTCGATATTCCCAAACAAAACTAGATAGTTGAAAGAAGGTGTCCCATCTTCTCTTTTTTGATCTTTAGATAGTCATGAGCAGGCTCGACATCCTCTACTTCTACTTCTATTGGTACACGTTCTACTGTAGTAATGCCAGAAGACTGCAAAGCTGCCACTTTGTCAGGGTTGTTCGACATCAACTGAACGTGGCCTATTCCATAAAGTTTCAAGATGTCGGCACATTGATCGTAGCTTCTTTCATCAACTTCAAAACCGAGCCTGAGATTTGCTTCCACAGTATCGGCACCCTGATCTTGCAGTGCATAAGCACGGATCTTGTTTATTATGCCTATTCCTCTACCCTCTTGTGGTTGGTAAATAATTATTCCCCTGCCAACCGATTCTACTCTCTTCATTGCTGCGTGAAGTTGGCGGCCACAATCACACTTGATAGAATGGAAAACATCACCAGTCAAACATTGTGAATGAATTCTAACAAGAGTTGGAGTATCACTGACTGCTTCACCTTCTTCCAAAAGACGTATATCTCCTTTGAGCAACACTACAAATTCTTCATTGGTAGTCTTGCTTCTGACTCCTGCTATACGAAAAAGTCCAACTTCGGTAGGGAGGGCTGCTTCTGCAACAAATTCGACGGTTGAAGTATTAAGTTCTAACATAAATATTTTTCTTAAACCTGACCTATTTAGGTCTGTTTTGGTTAGATCTGTCTTTGGGCAGTTGCTTCGATCCGTGACTGCTCTCTTGACTGAAACTAACAGATTACTATTTTTGAAACAATTTTGTTTAGAAATTCTATTTTCTCGACTATTTTACTGTCAAGCAGAGGCAAGATAGACAATACAACTGATAACCTTGACAAGATAGTAAAAAAAGGCTACCTTGCAGTTTTCTTTTCTTAACTAATCCAAATAGAGTGGTGGCGAGCATGTTTGATTCGCTCTCGGATAAACTTAAAAAGGTACTAAAGAACCTACGTGGTGGACAGGACAAACTGACACCTGAGCACATAGACATTGCCATGAAAGAGATTCGCATGGCACTGCTTGAAGCTGACGTCAACTTCAAAGTAGTCAAGCAGTTTGTAGACACTGTCAAAGAGAAGGCTGTTGGACAAGAGGTCTTGGAAGCACTTTCTCCTGAACAACAAGTAGTCAAAATAGTTCGTGACGAGCTTGTCGAGATTCTTGGTGGCAGCAGTTCGAGGTTGGTCTTTCTGCCACGCAATCCCAATGTGGTTATGATAGTTGGTTTGCAAGGATCAGGAAAAACAACAACAACTGGGAAACTAGCCAAGTTTTTGTCAAAAAATCAAGGCAGGCACCCACTTCTTGTCTCTGTAGACGTTTATAGACCTGCCGCTCGCAATCAGCTTTCAGTCATCGCTCGTGAGATAGGCGAACCCGTGTTTGAAGCTGCAGAGTTGAACGACCCGCTTGAGATATGTCGTTCTGCATTCAAGCATGCCCAACAGACTGGTTATGACACTCTTCTGATAGACACTGCCGGACGTCTGCACATAGACGATCAGTTGATGGAAGAGCTACAGGCGATAAAGGCAGAGATGAATCCTGTCGAAACGCTTTTCATAGCTGATGCCATGACGGGTCAAGATGCTGTAAAGAGTGCTTCAGAGTTTCACAACAGGATAGGTGTCACAGGCGTCATCTTGACCAAGATGGATGGAGATGCGAGAGGTGGAGCTGCACTTTCGGTCAAAATGGTTACAGGCCAACCGATCAAGTTTGTTGGTGTTGGTGAAAAATATGATGCTTTAGAACAGTTCTATCCAGACCGTGTTGCTCAACGCATACTTGGCATGGGGGACGTTCTCACTCTTATAGAGAAGGTTCAACAAGAAGTAGATGAAGAAGAGGCGATGGCTCTCCAGCAGAAAATGATGGAGGACAAATTCACTCTTGAAGACTACCGTGCCCAGTTGAAACAGATGGAAAAACTCGGCTCTGTAGACAAGCTCTTGAAGATGCTACCTGAAGGCATGATGAGGAGCTTGATGGGGTTTGTCCCAAAGATCAGTGATGAGCAAGCAGGTATGATGCAACGCAAGCTCAAGCAGACAGAAGCAATCATCAATTCTATGACTTTCAAAGAGAGAAATAACCATCATATAATCGATGCTTCTCGTCGTCGCAGGATCGCCAAGGGTAGCGGCACAACTATCAGAGATGTAAACGATCTTCTAGAAGAGTACATACAGATGCGCCGCGTGATGAGAGAGATGATGCGTGGCGGTCTGCTTGGAGGATTTGGAGGCAAGCTCTTAAGTAGCGTTATGGGTCGTAAATCAAACCGACCCAACTTCACAAAGAAGAAAAAGAAGAAACGCTAAAAAATAAAAGCTTAAAGCTTGATTATTTTGTTGACATATATTTAATTTTTGAAATACTGGGAGGAGAAATTGTTAGCTATAAGACTGACAAGAATGGGAGCCAAGAAGCGTCCCTTTTACCGCATCGTTGTAACCGAAAAAGAGAACAAAAGAGACGGCAGATTTGTTGAGATAGTTGGTTACTATAACCCTTGCCGTCAACCAGAAGAAGTAAAGATTAACCACGAGCGCATTGGCTATTGGCTAAAGAGCGGAGCACAGCCAACACTGACTGTACGCAGGCTCCTAAGCGCACACAAAGAAGTAACACAGTAACTGCTCTGTAGCGCTCTTTGCATTGCTTGTTTTGCACAAAAAGTAGACTAGATATTGTTAGCCTGCTTTTGGCTAGGCTTTTTGGTGCGTAAACCGAAATCCTCAAGATTTTTTTAATGCCTCAGTCTTTGTACAAGTAGAAACGATCAACCGAAAAATATCTGTAATTCAGAAGTTGACAGGAGGATCTTATGGGAGAGATGAAGGAACTAATAGAGACTATTTCAAAGGCACTTGTGGATTATCCTGATGAAGTAGAAGTCAAAGAGGTTGAAGGAGAAGCCACAACTGTACTTGAACTTCGAGTCTCACAGGCCGATCTCGGCAAAGTTATAGGCAAGCAAGGGCGCACAGCTCGTGCAATACGAACCATTCTTGGTGCTTCAGGCATGAAGCTCAAGAAGCGTTTCGTGCTGGAGATACTTGAATAGTGCGCTCCAGACTCAAAACAAGGGTCAAGCAGAAATATAGTAACAATAGAGAAATACCTGTCTTTGAGAAGGTTAAGTCTCCTTCAAAAGAGATCTCTGCTCTTTCACAAGAGAGTTCAAAAGAAGGAAATTCTGATGCCTATCAATTGTCAGAAGAGTTGATCTCTGTTGCAAATATAGTTCGACCTCAAGGAATCAGAGGAGAAGTAGTAGCAGAAATAGTTACAGATTTTCCTGAAAGATTTGAGGTCTTAGACTCTGTTTATCTCTGCTCAAAAGGTGTTCCACTCCAGAGAGCAGAGTTGGAGGGTTTTTGGTTTCACAAAGGGCGCATAGTCTTGAAGTTTTCCAGCATAGACACACGCGATCAAGCTGAAGCTTTGCGTGGTTTTTCGGTAAAGATTCCTAGATCCTCTCTTGTTGAACTCCCTTCTGACACATACTTTGAATTTGACCTCATAGGTTGCAAAGTTGAGACCCTTTCAGGCAACACTTTAGGAAAAGTAAGAGAAATAATGCCAACAGGTGCAGCACCGTTGCTAGTGGTTGAGTCTGAAGAAGGCAAAGAGATTTTGCTGCCTTTTGCTGATGCCATCTGCCCAACAGTTGATATTGCATCGAAGCTTATAGTTGTAAAACCACCTGAAGGACTTTTGGATCTTTGACCCAAACTTTAAATATTGACATACTCACAATCTTTCCTGAAATATTTCAAAGCCCTCTTGAACACGGTATTATTCGAAGAGCTAAACAGGCTGGTATTGTAACTATTACTCCTCACAACTTGCGCGATTTTACACATGATAAACACCACGTTGTAGATGATCGCCCTTTTGGTGGTGGGGAAGGAATGGTTCTAAAGCCTGAACCTATTTTTCGAGCTTTAGAGTTTCTTACACATAAGAGTGAACCAGAAAACAGCTCTATTATATTACTAACACCCCAAGGAAGGACTTTTACACAGTCACTAGCTGTCGATCTCAGCAGGCTCAAACAGATAGTCTTGATCTGTGGACGTTATGAAGGGATAGACGAGCGTGTTAATCAAGTATTTTCTACGGACGAGGTATCAATAGGAGACTATGTAATATCTGGTGGTGAGTTTGCTGCTCTTGTCATTGTAGATGCAGTCGTTAGGCTTTTACCGAATGCTTTAGGTTGCAAAGACTCCACAGCTAACGAGTCTTTCAGCAGTGGGCTACTTGATTGTCCTGTCTACACAAGACCTGCCATTTACAGAGGCTTGGAAGTACCTGAAGTACTGCAAAATGGAAACCATCGAGAGATTGCCCAATGGCGGCGAAGAAAAGCCCTTGAAAAAACTCTACTAAAACGTCCTGATCTACTTGACAAAGCCCCCTTGAGAAAAGAAGATCTAGACCTTATCTCTAAAATTAAAGAGAACAGCTAAAAACGGTTGATTTTCTAATGTCTTCAAGGCAAACTACCGTTTTTCATTACACGCTATAATCCACCAGTGAGGTATGGGAAGATGATTCACCCAGTAATTCAGAAAATCGAAGAGGAGCAGAGGCGGTCTATTCCAAACTTTTCACCTGGCGACACTATCAAGGTACACGTGCGCATAAAAGAAGGTGACAAAGAAAGAATCCAGGTATTTGAAGGCATTGTAATAGCCAGAAAGCATAGCGGAGTCAGAGAGACGATAACAGTTCGAAAGACGAGCTTTGGAGTCGGTGTTGAACGTATCTTTCCACTTCATGCCACCATTATCGATCACATTGATCTGGTCAAGAGAGGCCGCGTCCGTCGTGCCAAACTTTACTATCTGCGTAACTTGCGCGGAAAAGCAGCCAGAATCCGTGAGCTTGACACAAGAATTGTTGAAGCCAACAAGGCAGCAGCAGCCGAGAGAAGAGCAGCTACAGGCAAATAGATCTTTTCGAGATTCAAAACTAGCCAGCAACTACTATTGTTTTGTTGGCTAGTTTACTGCCGGTCTCTTTTTGATAGATCCTACCTAACAGTTTTTCTACAAAGTAGCCTTAAAATTCTCTTTTATGATGAAGCTATGCAACAGATCTTCATTTACTATCTGCTACTGTCTGTTAGACAAGGTTTCTTGTTGCTTGACAAAATAACCTGGTCAAATATACTTTCAGGATTTATCACTCTTCGGCAGAAGACCTCGGCCAAAGGCTTTATCTTGGCGTTGTTCTAAGCTGTCCCCATTTTTCAAAACGGGGAGGGTGTCAACAAAATTTCTTCCTAGTTAGGAGTATCTTCCGTGTCTTCAGCAAAAACCAAACAAGGAAAGATTAAAGCTGTAGAGGCTAATATACAAGATCCTCTATGGGGAGTCTTGGAAAATTTTGTAGATCTTTTCGAGAAGAAGAAGCAGACCATAATCTATGCAGCTCTTGGAGTCATTGGGGTTGTTATTATTGGCAGTATCATTTATGGAATAAACAGCTATCAAAAAGGGAAAGCACAAGAAGCTTTCTCTAAAGCTTTAGAGATCTACAATGCAGAAGTGATCAAACCTGGCACCACTGAAAATGTTAAAAAATCTCAAAAGACATATCTTGATGAAAAGCAGAAGTATAAAGAAGCTGCAGAAGCCTTTGATAGAGTCGCAGCAGACCATTCTTCGGTTGCCACACCAGCTCGCTACTATGCAGCCTTGAGCCGAACACATTTCGATGCCACCAAAGCACAGACGGAGCTTGAACAGCTTTCTAAGCAGTCTTCGGAGGTCAGCGATTTAGCAAAGATGGCCTTGGCCGAAAGCTACATTGCTGCAAATCAGCTAGATAAGGCCATAGAGACATACAAGCAGATGAAAGAAGGAAGCGCAAAGCTTTCTAAATCGCTTATCTTTTATAACATAGGACGTCTCTATGAACGACAAGGCAAGACCAAAGAAGCTGTTGATCAATACTTTCAAGCAGCAAGTACTGATGCTTCCTCTGAAGAAGGCAGACGCGCCAAGGATCGCTTAGAGTCACTCGATCCAGAAACTGCCAAAAAGCTTCCACCTGAAAAGAAAGAAGAGAGCGATATTTAAGATATATATAGAGAGCCTCTGTTTTTTTGTGGTAAGGAAAACCTCTTTGGACTTATTATACAGGGGTTATGTCACGTAATATTAAAGCTTCTACACTTGGGCATATTTACAGGCTTCTGCTTCTTGTTTCATTTACAGCACTGATCTCAGTGTTGGTAAGTCAGGATTATATTTTCCTGATCTTTGGAGCTACTCTCTTTCTGCTCCTTCTAGTCGCTTCTCGATTTGAGAAAATAACCTTCAATGGCCAAGTTCTAAAAAGATCTGGTCTTTTCGCTTTCTGTGAATCCCTTCTGACTCGACAAAAACAGGCTCTACAGATAGAACAGATAGAAATGGTGACAACTGAAGCCATTAGATCAAGGCTTGGAAGAAAGAAGTTCAAGTATGTCTACAAAGTAACTGCTACAGGTGAGGGCACACACATACCTATTATGGTTTCAAGCGGAAAACCTTCCACCAGTTCTGAGCTTGTAAAAAACCTCTTCTCTCTGCTGGATGAAAACAAACTCGATCCACGTTCAGGTGAACTTAGAGACTACCTCCACCAGCTTGATCAGAAAGAACGCCAAGATGAAGTAATTGAGTTTGTAATTAATACTGAACTCAACGAGTCTAGTGCAGAGATATACAAGAAACTTCCATCAAAACTTTTAAGAGAGATAGCCAACAGACTAAAGTTAGAAGGGTTTATGCATCAAGCTTTCCATTGTTTCTCGTTTGCCTACAAACGCGAGCCAGGAAATGCACAGTTGCTTTATGAAATGGCTAGGTTTTTTCGCTCTCTTGGCTCTATTAGCCATCCACGTCTTCTTAGTCGCTCTGGAGCATGTTTACGGTTGGCTGCTTTTTTAGCAAAAGATGAACCTCGCTTGCTAGAAAGGATAGGAGAAACTCATTTTGAGCAGTTTGAATACAAGAAAGCTGCCAACTGCTTCTCTAAAGCTCTCTCCATAGACCCAACTCTTTATCGTGCGAATATAGGGCTAGCCGAGATAGCATTGAGAGATGGGAAACTAGCCCACGTAGCACATTTCTACCAAGCAGCAGCAACCGTTTCCTCTGACAAAGCACAGAAGAATTTGGCTTTGAGAGAAGCAGATTACTACAACAGACTCTGCAGTGATGAAGACTACTTTGAAGCTGAGATAAGCAGGATTACAAAACTACAAAATTTTCAGTGGGTTAAAAACTCGTCGAGCTTGCTACTTGTAGTTTTCTGGTTACTTGCAACACTATCTGGATGGTTTTCTCAAGAACTGAAGAGTTTGGCCTGGTCAGCCGTATTATCAACCAGTGTTGTATGGATCGGCTCGATATTTCTGTCTTCCAGATACAGCCATCGTAACAGTTGAACTAAAGCTGGATGGTTTTGCTTTACAGAAAAGAGGAGCAATGTGCTCCTCTTTTTTACATATTTACAAGTTATTTGACGTTCATCTGACTATCAATAATTACTACAGGAATTTGGCTTTCCCTGTTTCGATTCTCAAGTAGGTACTCTTTGTCTTTGATAAGATCGGCAAAGTTAGTAACAGCCATCTCAAAGTTGTGCCCATGCCTTATAGCATCTTTTGGACAAGCCTCTACACAAAATCCACATAGTATGCACTTACCATAGTCTATGTTGTAGATCTTTGCATAACGCTCCTCAACACTAGATCTCTGCTCATAAGGTCTCAGGTCTTCTGTTGCTTCAATATAGATGGCATCAGCAGGACACGCTGCAGAGCAGAGGAAACAGGCTACACAACGCTCTTTGCCATTCTCATCGACGTTGAGGTAGTGTTCACCCCTGTAGGCTGAAAAGACCTCTACAGGCTCATCTGGATACTGATTGGTCAACTTCTCTTTAGGAATATAACTCAATGTAACTTTCAGACCCTGAGTCAAAGCCTTCACGGTCTCAACTACTTCACCTATAATCGACATGCTAAGCTCCCTTAAACAAAGTATTTAGCTCTTTTGTCCGTAGCGTATTATGTTACGTCCCTGCTCTAATGTCTTTCGATCCCATATAAGGCCAGCGCGAGAGTAAGTAGCAAGTTCAAACTCTTGGGTAAGCTCTATGCAACTGGTTGGGCAAGCCTCTACACAGAGATCACAAAACATACACCGTGACGTGTCATAAATATATGTAGTCAGTATCTTTTTCTTCTTTTTTCTTTCGCCTTCAGTGTACTGGCGTTGTACAGCACCTACGTGTATGCAGTTTTCTGGACAAGCCATTGCACAAAGATTGCACGCTATGCAGAGAGTTTCACCCGTTTCAGGATTGAGATTGAGTCTTGGTGCTCCACGAAACCTCTCGGCAACCTTTGGCCTCTCTTCTGGATAGCACTCTGTATAGATAGGACTACTGGGGCTACCACCTACACGACCTTTGGTAAGGGCTTTAAAGTTATACTTAAAAGTTAAAGCCAAACCTTTTAGTAGGTCTATAAGTAGAAACCTTGAAATTCTTCTTTTCCAGTTACTCATATAACTCACCTATATGCTCATAACTCACTCGTACACCCAGGTCGTGTTGGAGACTTTATCGTAGACACGGGTTATTATAACCATCAAGGTAGTAAAAAAAAATTCAAGCAAGTTGACATCCTCCCCGTTTTGAAAAACGGGGATTCCTTAGGTTGACGCTGAAACAACACGCCTAATATCTAAAGGAACTCTCAGTTGAGAAGGTTCGCCTTTCAACAGCTCAGCCAACGCCAAGCCTCCAGGCGCAGAGACGGAAAGCCCTTCCGCCTGCAAGATAGTTATACCTCTTGCAAGGATATTCAATGCAGCGTTATGGTCGCGGTTTAATTCCAATCCACAGAATGGGCATTTGTGGTAGCGCACAGATAGTGGTTTGGGAACTTTCTCACCGCATTGGCTGCAATTCTGTGATGTATTATGAGGAGCAATGTCCAATGCCACTTTACCAGCTTCCACCGCTTTATAATCAAGCATACCAAACAACATTGCCCAACTTACATCACTGATACTTTTAGACAGATGGCTATTTCTTACCATTGCCTTGATATTAAGATTTTCATATTAAGATCTTAACAATATCTGATGGTGCGCAGCATTAATGAAACAGTGAACTTGCTTCAATCGCTATTATTTCAATACTATGCTCACTGGCTGTTTACTTTAGAATTTCTTTCAGACCTTTTTCCATCTCACCGGTCAAAACACTTCGCCGATATTTAGTTACCCATACCAAATGATAGCCGATGCTGTAAACACTGTCTCTTCTATTCTTGGTCTCCATATTGTATGTGGTACTAAAAAATATCACTATTTGCAACTCTTAATCAGTATTTATTTATAGTAGATGTTTACCGCTATTGCCGTGTGACGTGATGCTATTAGGACACCTTTTGGCTTAAGCACGACAAGCGCATCCAGAGTCCAACTGCGTTACGGCTGGCGTTGTGATTGGCATTGCGAATAGTTTGATTGATGACCATCGAGCCAAGCTCAATATTAGCAAAGTCCTTGCTGATGATGGGAGTGAAAAGGGCTTTGGATGAAAAGAAAGATTTCCACAAGGATTGTGGAAATCTTTGTGGAAAACGGGTATTTTAGTTTCCTAAGTCTATCTTTTTTCTGTGTTTATAGCATTCTGCACAAAAAATGTTCACCTGTGTAACTATCACTTAGTCAATAAGTTAGGGATAATTGCCTTATGAGATGACAGTTTGAGGTTTTCATTCGTCGTGCATCTGATTGAGCCTTTCAAGAAAGTTGTAAGCCTCTTGTTTAACCACTCTGGGTTTACTTCCATCAGGTGGTCCAACAAACCCTTCGCGCTCCATCATATCGAGTATTGCGGCAGCACGTCCATAACCTATTCTAAGTCGGCGTTGCAAAACAGAAGTTGATGCGCGACCCATCTGGCAGACAATTCTTAAAGCCTCTTCGTAGAGTTCGTCTTTTACAGCATTTCCAGCTTCTTTTGAGTCTGTGTCTTCATCCGATGCTTGAATACTTTCGTCATAACAAGGTTTCTGCTGTGATTTAATATGTTCAACAATCTTTCCTATCTCTGCTTCACCTACGTATGCCCCGTGCACACGTACAAGGCGGGAAGTTCCTGGAGGTAGAAAGAGCATATCTCCTTGACCAAGCAAGGTTTCTGCTCCGTTTGTATCAAGGATTGTACGTGAATCTACTTTTGAAGAGACCCGAAAAGAGATTCTTGAAGGGAAGTTTGCTTTAATGAGGCCGGTGATGACATCTACAGAAGGGCGTTGTGTAGCAATTATCAGGTGTATTCCCACAGCACGCGCCATCTGTGCAAGCCTTGTAATCGACGTTTCAACATCTTTTGACGCTACCATCATCAGATCGGCAAGCTCATCTATGATGATCACGATGTAAGGAAGAGGCAAGGGGATGTTGTCGGGATGGAGTGCTGGAATCTCCTCTTGTTTCATTCTGACCATCTGGTTGTACTGGTCTATGTTTCTTACGCCGTGCCCTGCAAGCATCTTGTAGCGGTTCTCCATCTCTCCTACAGCCCATTTAAGCGCATTTGAAGCCCTTTTTGGCTCAAGAACTATTGGGGTGAGTAGGTGTGGAATCCCTTCATAAAGACCTAGTTCTAACCTTTTTGGATCGACCATTATCATCTTTACTTCATCAGGAGAGGCTTTGCACAGTATCGAGACAATAACCGAGTTGAGGCAGACAGATTTTCCTGTGCCAGTCGCACCAGCAATCAGCAAGTGTGGCATTTTGGCCAGGTCTGCAACGTGTGTCTTTCCATCAATAGTCTTTCCAAGCGCAAGGGTTAATGGTGAAGAGATGCCATGAAACTTGTCCGATTCAACTATTTCTCGCAGGTAGATAATTTCGCGGTTGACATTTGGAACTTCTATACCAACAGTGGACTTTCCTGGAATTCGGTCAATGCGTATAGATTCGGCTTTGAGAGCCAAACATAGATCATCAACCAAACTGGTTACTCTGCTGTATTTCACTCCTGGGTCTGGTTTGAACTGAAAGGTTGTGACAACGGGGCCAGGGCTGATCTCTTGTATTTTGCCTGTGACAGAGAACTCTTTACATTTTTCTGCCAGAAGTTTGGCTCTCTCCCAAAGCTCTTCATCGTCTTGTTCTTGTTTGACAGAAGGCTCATTAAGTAGTTCAAGAGGAGGTAGCACAAAGTCACTAAAAGAGGTTGGGCGTTTTACAGCCCTTACTTCTTCTTCTTGCTCTTGTGGAGGTCGCTCAATTGATGCCGATTGGAGCATATTGTCGATCTCTGGATCAGTAGCATAGTTATTAGGAGTAGCAGGCTTGCTGGCTACTTTCTGTCTCTGCCCTAACTGTGTATCAAAACGTCTTGCCAGAGGTTTTGGTAGCTCTTCAGGTAATTGCTGGTATGTAGAGACGGGCAGTTCTTCAATAGTCTCTCTGTTTGCCCGCTCAAAACGTACAGGTGGTACAGGGTCAGGTGCTTGCTCAGGTGCTCGCTGCTGGACAGCCGCTACAGCACCAGTTATAGAGAACCTGTTCAACTGCTGTGGCTTCTGCTTTTCACCATAAATAATTTTCTCTAGCTGTTCTGGTGATCTTCCACTTCTTGAACTAACAGGTGCAGGAGCAATGACAGGAGTTTGGTTAGAGAGTTGCTGCTCGATGTCTATCTGTTCGGTTATTGCTGTGGGCTGATATGATTTCTGTATCGGTGTAGCAGTTGAAGGCTCTTCTATCTTCTTCTCTATTTTTGCTATCTGTTGCTGTCTGAGAACTTCAGCTTCTCTCATAGCTGCTTCTTTAGCCTCTTGGGCTTTTCTAGCTGCTTCTTGCCTAGTAGCTTTTCTAGCAGCCTCTTTTTCAGCTCTACGAGCATTTAACCAGTCTAAAAATATTTTCTTTGATTCTGTCCATTGACGACGGATTCCAAGTTCTGCAGCTACAATCAGATCGACTAGCGAGCGTGTCGTAGTACTATCAAGGAGAGCATTGAAGGAGAACTCTGTAATTACCATAACCGAGAGTGTTAAAAACACTCCCAGAATGAGCATAGTACCCGTCTTATTGAGCCATAGTTCCAGAAGGTTGGCTAGAAGATAGCCTACAACTCCACCTAAACGTACATTCTCTTTATATAGTGGCATCTGTGGAATGCTGAAAAGTCCTGCTAGTGCTATCAGCATCATAATCAAGCCCAAAAACCTTCGCTGAAGCAGATTAAGCTCCTGCTTTCTCAAAGTTCTCCAACCAATGGATGTTAGAAGAAGTGGGATAAAGAAAGCAGAGAGACCAAAAATCTGGAAAAGTCCATCTGAGAGCCAAGCTCCCAAGCTTCCTATCCAATTGATTGCTTTAGCACGAGCACTTGCAACGTTCCACGCTGGATCTAGTGGGTCGTATGAAAGAAGGCTTAGCAGTGTTGCAAAACTTAGCGCAAGTAGGAGAAAGCCAAAAACTTCACTAAGGCGTGAATTGTATATCTTCTCTGGTTTGTCTAATGTATACATATCTTTTTACTCTGGTATTTACTTTGAGAATTACTTTCTATCGAGGGCTTTACGCACTTCGAGTACTAGTTCTTCTGTTTGATAGGGCTTTTGTACAAATCCCATAATTCCTTCTGTCCATATCTGCTCCATAATCTCTGGTGGACAGTAGCCAGAAGCAAGAACTACTTTGACTTTTGGTGTTATCTCCAAAATCTTGTGGTACAACTCTCTACCACCCATCCTTGGCATCATCATGTCAAGTACTATTAAAGCTATCTCTTTCTGGTGTTGTTTGTAGATTTCGAGTGCTTGAACCCCATCAGAAGCCAGTAGTACTTTGTACCCATATGTCTCTAACAGATCTTTTGCTAGCATCCTGAGTACCTCTTCGTCATCTACTACGAGAATAGTCTCATTTCCGCTAATCTGAAGGCTTTCGGCGTTTTCATCAAGTTTCAGAAGCTTTTTTGCAGCAGGTAGATAGACTCGAAATTCTGTTCCAACTCCAACTTCACTTGTAACTTCTATATAACCATTTAACTCTTTTACTATGCGATTAACCATTGCTAAACCTAAGCCAGTTCCTTTTCCAGACTCTTTGGTTGTAAAAAACGGTTCAAAGATCTTTTCGAGAATATCTTGTTCAATGCCAATACCGGTATCTCTAACAGTAAGTAGGGCGTATTCTCCAGGAATGATTTTATGGCTTAAATCACTAGAAGATATATTTTGGGTTCTTATTTTTAATCTTCCTCCGTTTGGCATAGCATCACGAGCATTGATACAGAGGTTCATAATTACTTGTTGAAATAGCGTAGCACTACCTTCTACAGGAAATAGGTTTGGGTCTAGCTCTGCTAGAAATTCTATAGAGCGTCCCAAAGATGGAGAGAGTAGTTTTAGTGAGTCTTCAACAATAGCATTTAGTGCCACAATGTCTACCTTTGTACTTGCTTCGCGAGAGAAGGCAACCAGTCTTTGTGCAAGCTCCGCACCCCTTTTGGCCGATTGCTCAATAATGGAAGAGTAGTTGAGGAGTTTGATGGCACTTGGGTCGAGTTTCTTTTTTAAAAGCTCTGCATATCCAAGAATACCAGCCAGAAGATTGTTGAAGTCGTGGGCTATACCACCTGCTAGTGCACCTATCGATTCGAGTCTCTGTGTATGAAGTAGTTGGTTTTCAAGGTTTTTCTGTTTTGTCAAGTCTCGTAAAATAATCTGTATCAAGGATTTGTGATCAGTTTTGAGGATTCGTGCTGTAACTTCTGCGGGAATTGAAGAGCCATCTTTTCTACCAATCTCTATTTCTGAGACTTTTAGTTGAGCCATCGACATCAATTGTCGATACCAATTTTTATAAGTTTCTTGCTCTGGTTTTAGAATAAGTGATGTTAATTTGAGGTCGAGAAGCTCTAGGCGGCTTCGTCCTGTTAAAATTTCGGCTTTAGAATTTGCATCTATAATCTGGCCTGTATCTACTTGAGCAATTACTACAGCGTCATTAGCATTCTCAAAAAGACTTCTGTACTGATTTTCTGAAACTTTTGTCTGTATGTAGAGCTGTGCATTCTGTATAGCTACGCTGCATTGCTGTGCAACCGCTTTGACAAGTTCTATCTCATCTTGTTGCCAATACCTCTCTCTATCACATTGATTTAGAGAGATAACACCTATCAAATAATGTTGATTATATACAGGCATTACAACTAGAGATTTTATAGAAAATTTTTCACAGTCTTCAGCTATGGGAAGTCCTTTCAAGGTTTCTGCTGTTGAGTGTATGACGAGAGGATCGCCTTGGAGGACTTTTTCAGCCAGTCCTTGGAAGTGGCTTCGGTCGTAGCTACGACCAAGCATTCTTGGCAAGTGAGGTTCACAGTATTCTTGTGTCACCAAAGTGATAAGTTCTTTTTCGGGTCGTTGGCTAAAGTAGCAACGGCTAACATTCAAGCTTCTACCTATCTCTTCACAGATCGTCTGTAAAATCTGGTTTATGTCTAGTGATTGTGAGATAGCAAGGTTGATCCTGTTTATAAAGAGTTCTCTTTGTGCTGCTTTCTGTGACTGTTCGTAGAGAGAGGCTCGCTCGATTCCAAGAGTTACTACTTTGCATATCTCATTGAACAGTTTTATTTCGGACTGTGAAACGTTGGGGGTCTCTTTGTAGATACTTATCAACCAGTCTGACGATCCTTGTGGATGAATAGACATAAAGAGCTGAGGTTTTTCAAGCCGTTGTTGATCAGTTTCTACGCTTGTCTGGTAACTGGCCACACCTTCTCTAGTTTGTAAGGCTTCGATACGAACAGACTTTGCTGTAAAAACAGAGGTAAGAAGAGCTACTATCTCTTGCAGCATCTTTTTAATCTCTATATTTATTGTGATAGCTGTTAGTATCTGGTTGATTATTTCTGTATCTTGAGCGTGCGAAACAAGTTGCCGCTCTAATGCCTTCTGCTCTGTTATCTCTCTAGCGATTATAAGAAGACCAAAACGATTACCTGAAATATCTTTAAGAAGTTTAACTCTAGCCTGTAAACAGATCCTACCACCAGTAGCATTGTATGTAGCTATTTCTGTATTTATCTCTTCTGCATGTGGCTGTGCGTTGAGTTGAAGCTCTAGTTTTTGTATTTCTGGAACTAGTTTGTATATATTCTGTCTTAAAATATCTTCTAGACTGTAGCCAAATATACGTTCGGTACTGCTATTACAATAGATTATCTCATTATTCAAATTTGTACTGATAATTGCATCGTGAACATTTTCAAGTAGCAGTGAATGAAATTTAAGATGTAGTTGTGCTTCCTCAAAACCTCTCTTAATCCTATCTGCCTCTATTGCTTTATGTACAGATCTGGGAAGGGACTGTGCAAATGAGCCACACCTAACAATACAGTTAATAATCCCAGGATAAGCAACTTGATCAGCAATATCATCTTTTTCTGTGATAAATATTACTGGAACAGGTGTAGATTCTTGCTGTAAGAAGTCTATGTAGTCCAACACTCCTGGCATTGAATAGTCGATAATTACTAAGTCAAAAAATTCATTCTTCAGCTTCTCTATGCTCTCACTGATACTACAAACGTGTTCAAGAGAGTTTGTGAGTGAATCAAGCTCAAAGGCGTGC